>JAZGER010000178.1:0-2431 GCA_036478835.1 Gammaproteobacteria bacterium
CTACTGCCATCCCCAGTGGAATCAGTGAAGCGAGTAAGAAAACAGTCTTCCAGCTGACCGCTTCGTAAGCTTCATCAATATTTAATACGCCGGATAACACCATGCCAATCGCGCCGGTCAGTAACGCCACTGAAAGACGAATATCAGTAAACAGCACCATCGAAAGTGCGATTGCAAAAAACAGCGCTGCCCAACCTACCTTGTGTGGCCGCAACTCCTCGTGTGGATACTCGGTAGTGACCACCACAAAATTCTTGTCTTTTTCTATTCTCGGTAAGCTATCCCAGGCGGTATGCACCACAAGCGTGTCACCGGCTTTGAACGGAATCCTCCGAATATTATCCCCTTCGCGCATCGTTTCACCCTGTCGATGCAAACCGATCATGGCCAGGCCATAGGTTTTGCGCATCCAGATATCGCAGGCACTCTTACCGATATGATTGGAGCCGGGCGGGATAACCACTTCAGCGATACCTGCTTTTGATGCGGACAGGTCATCTGCAAAAGTACGCAGGTGAGGACGCTTTTCCAGATTAAACGTCTCTACAAAATGCGCCAGTGCCTCGGGATCAGCAATCACCCCCAACACCATATCGGCCTCAATAGCCGTATCACGCGCCAGCGCGCCTGGACCAATCCGCTTGACCTTATTTGGGCGGCGAGTAGCAATGACGCGCACTCGGTAGGACGATTCAACATCATCAAATTTCGAGCCGATCAGACTGCTGTTCTGTGTAACTGCCAGCTCAGACAATGCGTAATTTACGCCATACACATCGCGAAAATACTGCATGGGATCTGAACCCGTTGTGTTGCTTTCACTTTTGGTTTTAGGCAAAACGAAGCGGCCCGCCAGAACGAAATAAAGGATGCCCGTTAACACCAGCGCTATACCGACCGGTGTGACTGCAAATAGCCCCCAGGTTTCCATCTGCTGGTCGGCGGGCAAGGCTTTATTGGATGTATGAATGAGATCATTTAGCAGGATCAACGGACTGGAACCGACCATCGTCATGGTGCCGCCGAGTATGGCGGTAAAACCCATTGGCATTAGTAGGCGTGACATGGGCAGTCCGGAGCGTGCTGAAATACGCGATACAACCGGCAGGAACAACGCGGCTGCGCCGACGTTTTGCATGAACGATGAAATGAAACCCACCGTGGCAGAGATGATCGGGATAATCCGGCCTTCGGTTGTACCGCCGACCTTGAGGATAAACGCCGCGACCTGACTCATAAGGCCGGTTTTATCGAGACCAGCGCCAATGATCATCACTGCAATAATCGACATTACCGCGTTGGAAGAAAAGCCATCGAACAAATGCGTGTTATCGACCAGGCCCTGTTCAAGGCCCATCACCGGGGCGAACAGCGATGTCAGTCCCAGTAACACCATCACACTGATGGCGGCGACATCCACACTCACCACTTCAAATGCAAACAGGTAAATGGTCAGGATCAAAAGACTGGTAACCCAGGCGATCTCAATACTGGGTACCGTAGTAGCCAACCACAGGGCGCCAATCAGAAAAAGCGCAGCGGCAATGAGTTGTTTAGGCGAGAGTATCCCGGCATTTGTAATTGTTTGTTCTTCGTCAGCCAGTGCAATCAAAACGGTGTCCCCTTGAATATCAAAAAGTTACCAGTCAAAGAAGACCGTGCAGCACCTGGCATGGCGCTGTGACCTGGAACAGATCATTCCCATAAGGAAACCTATTTAGTAATGAGTAAACAGGCGGATATTCAAGACTTGGATATAGATCGTGCAATAGTGGGCTATACTGCCCGGGTGGCAGGAAACAAACAATTAAATAATAGTATAATAATATTCCTATATGGAATATAAAAACCTACCGGATCTTAACAGTCTGGCGGCCTTGAAAGCAGTCGTCGAACGAGGTGGTTTATCTGAGGCCGGACGTGTTTTGAATATCGGCCAACCTGCCGTGACCAAACGGTTACGCGCATTGGATGATTGTTACGGCGTTACCCTAATGCAGCGAACAGGTCGCCGCCTTGAACTGACACCGGCTGGAGAAAAAGTCTACGGTTTTGCAAAACTCTCACTCGATCACCAGGCCTTGTTGCTCGGCGACCTGGCATCATTACGCACTGGGGAAAACAGATTGCGCCTTGAAGTTAACTTTGCCATTGGTGAACATATCCTGCCGGAATTACTATTACACTTTGCAGAAGCCTACCCCGAATACCGCATAGACAGCCGGATGAGCTACACGCGCCGCATCCAGACTCGCCTCGCTACTGGCCTGGCCGACCTGGCATTGCTGGAACAAGCACCGGACCATCCCGACATCCTGGTACAAAAGTGGTTAGACGATGAGATCATACTGGTATGTGGTACAGCCCACCCGCTGTCAGGCAGTAACCTGATACCGGTTACTCAATTAACAGAACTGAATTACGTTCTACG
>JAZGER010000179.1:0-7323 GCA_036478835.1 Gammaproteobacteria bacterium
AGTGGTTTCGCAATAGATTTAATGACGTATGAAGACTGGGATATATTGCTCCAATTTTCTAAATTAGTGGATTTTATCCACATACCTAAATCCACCACTGAAGTTCATACACGATGTAACTCTAAAACTGACAACACTCTATCTAGAGAACAAAATAATCTCGCAAATCACTGCATAAAATTATACGAACGCCATCCTGCAGAATCAGAAAAAATACAGCAAGGAAGGATCAAAGTCCTCGCATCATTTGGCTCCAGCTTCTGCCCCCCAACAAATTATTCTACTGATATTAAACACTCCTCTTCTCTATCAAATATTGAGAAAGCCTCAATTGTCGCTGAGTACACAGGTACAACACTCACATCAGTCGCTCGAGCCTTAGTTGAGAACAAACCAGACTTATTCACAAGTAAAGATAAATCCAGTCAGTTGTTTATTGATATAGCAAATAAAATCGACCAGGAAACCATTGAGGCAGAATCCAGCAAATGCCCTGAACTTATAACGTCTAACCGACAGGAAGCCATCGACCTGATGGCTGAAGTACTCGACAAGGATTCAGAAAACCATCAAGCAAGCACTATCCGTAACAGGCTCCTGGAAAAACAACAGGATGAATCCCATCAATGCTGGATCAGCAATCACATGCTTCGAGAAATTGATGGTCAGATATTTGCTGAACGTATGATGCATAACTGGTCTCAACGCCCCGTATTTCACTGCATCATGTTCTTACTCCCAGGAGAAGATGCATTACTGGCGAACACATTGGATTCATTGTCCGAGCAAATGTATTCTGAATGGCATTTGACAATCATTTCTGATGCTGCAGCGCCAGATGTTCTATGGCACGAAATGAAAATGCTTCACTGGGTTCACTACCAGGAAGGCGAAAACCCATACGAATTATTGAACCATCGCATTGCAAATACAGCTGGCGACTGGCTAACATTTATTGAACCAGGAACGCGCCTGCCGACACACAGTTTAATACAATTTTCAAATTATATTAATGAAAAATCCGACTGGAAGTTCATCTATTCTGATGAGGATATTATCGAAGCAACGGGCAAAAGAAAGTCGCCCCATTTCAAACCAGACTTTAATCTGGATATGCTGCGCTCGACACCCTATATCGGTAATTCCTGCTTTATTGACCGAAAAGCATTCGAGTCAATTGGCGGATTTGAAGCATTACCTTCGTATGAAAATCATGATGTAGCACTAAAAGTATTTGAAGCCTATGGAGAAGATAGCCTTGGACATATATCAGATATCCTGTTCCATAGACCTGGCAACAGCACCAGGAGTTTTGACGAAACCACATTACAACAAACCACTCGGAATCATTTAAGCAGAAGCAATATTCCTGGTAATGTAACTCAAGGCTACCTGCCTGGAACCGTGCGTGTAAATTACCTTCATTCTGATACCCCTCTTGTCTCAATTATTATCCCAAATAAAGATAAATTTGAGTATCTAAATGAGTGCCTTGAATCTTTATCCATTAAAACGGATTACGCCAATTTTGAAATCATTATTGTCGATAACGGCAGCACTGACCCCGACGTATTAAGCTTATATCAAACATTCAAAGCTAACATGGGCAATCTATTTCATGTGTTTGACTATCCAGATGGATTCAATTTTTCCGCTATGTGTAATCTCGGCGTTGAAAATTCTCATGGCAGTCATCTACTATTTCTCAACAATGACACTAAAATCATCCATGAAGAGTGGCTCAGCAGGATGATGAGCCATATACAACGATCGGATGTAGGTATCGTAGGCGCACGTTTAATTTATCCTGAGACAGGCAGGATCCAACATGCCGGGGTTGTTCTTGGTTTGGATACTGTCGCTGATCATCCATTTAATCATACCCTGTCGTTTAAAGAACCTGGCTATATGGGGCGGCTACAAATTGACCAAAATTATTCTGCCGTAACCGGCGCTTGTCTTCTTATAGAAAGAGACGTATTTGTTTCCGCCAACGGAATGGATGAGCATGTTTTCAAGGTTTCCTATAACGATATTGATTTATGCCTCAAAGTACGTGAAATGGGGTTGCGTATTGTCTGGACCCCCTACGCAACCTTGATTCATTACGGAAGTGTCAGTCAAAAATCAGCAGTTAACCCAGCAATGCAATATAAAAATCATGAGCGCTTTACGAAAGAAAGAGAAAGCATGCTCGACAAATGGTTGCATAAACTCGCCGTTGACAGTGCCTACAATAAAAACTTGAGCCTGAAATCATCTGATATGCGTACCGAAGTCAATATGCCCATTAACTGGGATACTAACTTTCATGACAGGTCGCGTATTTTGGGTTTTCCATTGATCAGCGCCAGTGGAGAATACCGTATCATTCACCCTTTCAATGCGTTAAGTCATGCGGCATTATTGCAATGCGAACACTATAAACCAGACAGAAATCAAACGATATCTGTCACCGAAATTGCTCGTATGCAACCCGATACACTCGTCTTCCAGAATGCCTTCAATGATAAGCAAATCGAACTTGTGCGGCACGTGCAAAAACACCTGCCCTATATCCAGAAAGTGTTCACAATTGATGATCTTCTAACCGATATACCTGAAGGCAACACATCCTATAAAACGACAAAGCGTTTTTTTAGAGAAACCAGGTCAAGGGTTCGAAACCTGCTTTCATACTGCGATCGATTAATTGTATCGACTCAACCACTTGCTGATGAGTTCAAAGATATGATTGATGACATAAAGGTGGTACCAAACTACCTGTCGAAAGGCACATGGCTTCACCTGAGATCAGCAAGAAATACCAGTGAAAAACCGCGTGTAGGCTGGGTCGGCGCACAACAACATCTTGGAGATTTACGAATAATCTTTGATGTTATTAAGCAAACAGCAGCAACAGTAGACTGGGTATTCATGGGTATGTGTCCGGAAGAAATTAAACCGTATGTTCATGAATATCACAATTTTGTCTCCATAGAATCTTACCCAGAAAAAATGGCAGACCTTAATCTGGATCTAGCCATTGCACCACTGGAAATTAACGCCTTCAACGAATCAAAAAGTAATTTGCGATTACTGGAGTATGGGATTCTGGGCTGGCCTGTTATCTGTACAGACATATACCCCTATCGGATGAAAGATGCACCTGTCCGTAGAGTGGAAAACACAACTGAAGCATGGATCGATGCTATTTCAGAATACACGACCAACCCCTCTTCGATGGCTGCGTCGGGGGATAAGTTGCGAAAATGGGTTAAGAAACATTATCTGCTAGAAGATCATCTGTCTGACTGGAATCATGCTCTTCAACCTAAAAACCTGGATAAGGAAAAGACAAAAAAACATCACTCAAAGAAGAGGGTCTCCGCGTGAAAAGGGGTAGACCTTCTGATAGCCCTTTCTTAATTGCCAATATTTATGATCAAAATATCCACCACAAGGAATAGCCAATGACAGATAGCACTGACTATCATAATTTCTTTATAACCATCACCTTATCTTAAAAATATATTTTTAAAACAGTGTCTGCCAGTTGATTATAACGACAGTAATTTGACTATTGGTGTTTTTTTGTTCATAATAATATTAACGTTTAATAATATTGATTGCTTCATCTACTGGCAACACAGAAGATTTTTCACCCCAATAAGCGCTGTTTTTTAAGTACCGCTAAAATTTCAGGTTTACATGGGTTTGTCGATAAGGGCTGTACCCTAATTTTATAAACAAAAACATAAAGAAACTTATGAATTTGAAATCATTCAGACAAAATCGTTTATTCCATTCATTTATTTGGCTGGCGAGTGTCGTTTTGATACCCACATCCGCCAATGCAGCGATAGCATTTACTGATGCAACCACTGACGCTGGTGGCTTTAATGCAGGTGAACGCTGGGGGGCCAGCTGGGGAGATATTAATGGCGATGGGCGACCCGATTTATATGTTAACAACCATCGAATCATGCCATCACTCTACAGGAACAATGGTGATGGAACTTTCACTGAAGTTGCTCAGGAAGTCGACATATCTAAAACCTGGATAACCACGCCAAAAGAAGATTTACATGGCGCCACCTGGGTTGATTTCGATAATGATGGCGATGACGACCTGTATGTATCCGTTAGCGTGGGAAATGACTCTCAATTTATGGTCAATACTGACGGCGTCTTTACTAACAAATCTGTCAGTGCAGGATTAATCGGCCACACTGAATCCAGGATGCCTATCTGGCTAGATTATTCAGGCGATGGCTATCTTGATGTTATTGATATGTCAACAGTGGCTGTTGTCAATAAACAGGACCCTGCTACAGGCACCTTCTCAGTCGATACATCAACAGGGTTATCCTGCACCAAACGCATGAACTACGGTCAGTTGGTTGATTTAAATAATAATGGGTCAATGGAGTTCCTTTGTATTAATGAAGGCTTATTCCCGCAAAAAATTTACGATACGGCAACAGTCCCTTTCACTGATGTCACCTATCTCGTGCCTAAAGCCTATAATGTAAACGATACCATCACTGCCGATTTTAATAACGACCTTCTCACTGATATGTTCCTGACACGCGGCCGTTTACGGCCTAACCAGGCGTTAATTATTAATAATAAAAGGATTGAAGCCTGGCTAGATACACTCAACAAAACTGAATTGGGGTTTAATTTTGAGTCAAATGGAATAGTCACATTTAATCTCGACTCACGCATCAAAAAATCGGTCAACATAGCCCATATTTTTTATGGGTCCAATGGGCTCAATCCTGCGGATATAAACTTCTCTCTGGACCCGGCTAATGCAGATGTTGCTGGTATCAAACCCGACAGGACGGCGTGGGGTTACTATATTGGCTACAATACAACGATACAGAAATGGGAGGTTTTTTATAAACCGGAGACAGATGGCCGCGTTTACATCACTGTCGATACCGAAGCGACCGTTTCCAACCTTGAAGCCACCGGCTTAAAAAACATCGATCTACCTATGTCTCCACAACTATTAATGAATAGCGCATCAGGCCTTTCATTTGATACAAATGCAGGCGTAGGCATCCCCGTTTCCTGTGTGAGCGCAGCAACCGGTGATTTTGATAATGACATGGATGTCGATCTCTACCTCGTCTGTCGTGGTGGCGTTGAAAACCTGCCTAATATTCTTTATGAAAATAACAACGATGGAACATTCTCTCCTGTCGCTCTTGCCGGTGGTGCAGAAGGTCTCGTTGGCGCTGGCTTGAGCAGTGGCGCAGGTACGGGTGAAAGCGTAGTGGTTGCTGATTATAACCTCGATGGCTTTCTCGATTTATTTGTGACAAACGGTCTTTTAATGAGGCCCTTTGGTCTTGGTGGTTCTGATCAACTCTTTCAAAACAATGCGAACTCTAATCGCTGGATCGAACTTGACCTTCAGGGAACAAATTCTAATCGTAACGGCATTGGCGCAAAAGTCATAGTAACGGCAGGTGGTATCAAACAACTACGCGAACAAAATGGTGGGTATCATCGCTGGTCTCAAAATCATCAGCGGCTGCATTTTGGCCTGGGCACAAATTCAGTCATCGAAAATATTGAAATTCTCTGGCCTAATGGTCAGACTACTCAACACACTGATGTTGACACCAATAAATTATATACTGCAACTGAAGATGGCCTGCTAACTGAAAGAGTCCTCGGAGACCCTTCCGGCCCAGCAATACAAAAAGATGATGAATGTGGCCCTCCAACCTATTCAGCGGGTACAAACCGGGGTTTCTATCTTTGGAAAGATTGTGCAACATCGTCCTGGTTGGTACGCATCCCTGGTGGCAATAACAACAACATCATTCGCTATACTGGATCGATAAAATCTTCGACACAATTCGTTTCTACTACACCTATCAGTCTCGAATCTGGTGATAGCCTGGACGACACAGACCCTCTGTCGATAGAGTTTGACTTTACAGTCAGTGGCTCAAGTGAAGATGGATTCAATTTCAACATCCCCACAAATAATTTTTGTCTAACATTAGATACCCCTCAAAATATGACTGTTTACCTGGGTGCTAAAACACGGTCCATCAGAACGCCCTTTAATCTGGAAACGTTACAGCACTGTGGGGCGGCGACGAGTAGCAGCTTGTCTATTGGACAAGCGGTTGTGATTAATGAAGGCTCAGGATCAGCAAGCTTTACGGTGACTCTGGACAGCCCAGCAACCACCCCAGTGACTGTATCTTATGCCACGGCAGATATAACTGCTCAATCCGGGCAGGACTATACGAGTACCAGCGGGACATTAACCATCCCTGCCAGTTCAACCTCTGCATCTATCCAGGTTCCAGTTACAGACGATTCCTTAGTAGAAGGTGATGAAGAGTTTTCCATCAATCTGAGTAATCCAACGGGTGCATCGATTGGGGTAGCAAGCAGCTTTGCTACTATTACAGATAACGACACATCCGCATTAACTGCTAACAACGTATCTGCCGCAGAAAATACTGCATCTGTTGATATTGCAGTCACACTTTCTACTGCCAGCAACCAGGTGATTACTGTTGATTATTCAACCACAGATGGCACAGCAACTGCTGGCAATGATTATGTTAGCCAATCGGGAACTCTGACATTCAACGCAGGTGACACCAGTAAAACCATCTCTGTCAATCTGACTGATGACAGCCTGTCTGAAGGCCCGGAATCATTCTCCGTTACTTTGTCTTCACCAAGCAATGCAACCATTGAGAAAGCAAGCGCCACTGTTTCTCTAACAGATAACGAAGCCTCTGCCTGTGGTGAACCTGCTTATGATGCTGCGACAGAAAAAGGTATCTATCTCTGGAAAGACTGTTCTACACAACTGTGGTCAATCCGAACGCTAGGCGGCGGAAGTAGCTCGGCGCTAAAATATAAGGGCGCTATTTCTTCAAATCAGGCGATTTCCAACGTTGCAGGGTTCAGCATTGAAGCCAGCGATATTTATGATAATTCAACAAATAGCTTACAGTTAGATTTTCTCATGCGCATGCAGGGTGCTGGTGTTGACGGCGGCTCGTTCACTCTGGCATCCGGCGCAAGTGCCTGCCTGGAAATCACTTCGGCACCTTCTGGTTCGACTGTCTACATCGGTAGCGCTCGCACTGCCTACACGGCGCCAATTGATCTCTCCACGTTAGGTAGCTGTGCCGTCACACCTGAAATCTCTATTGCAGATGCCAGTGTCTCTGAAACTGCTAACAGTGTTGACCTGACAGTCTCCCTCTCGGTTGCCAGCACCCAAACGATATCTGTCAATTACGCTACCAGCGACAACACGGCTACAGCCGGAAACGACTACGTCGCCAACAG
>JAZGER010000180.1:0-5766 GCA_036478835.1 Gammaproteobacteria bacterium
TTCAACAGCTCTCTCGACAGTACCGGCCAGAACCTGATACAGAAAAACTACTTCCATGTCGGTATTGCCGTTGCCACACCTGACGGCTTAGTTGTTCCTGTCATTCGTGATGTAGACCAGAAAACCTTGCGCGATCTTGCCTCCGAGTTACGCGATGTCTCAAACAAGGCGCGCGAGAAAAAACTCAAACCTTCTGATATGCAAGGCGGCTGCTTCAGTATTTCCAGCCTTGGCGGAATCGGCGGAACGAAATTCACACCCATCGTCAATGCGCCGGAAGTGGCTATCCTGGGTGTATCGCGATCTAAAATGCAACCTGTATGGGATGGAACAGAATTTTTACCGCGCCTGGTCTGCCCCTTATCACTTTCCTATGACCACCGTGTAATCGATGGTGCAGCGGGTGCCGCTTTCACTGCCTACCTGAGCAAGTTACTCTCAGATGTCAGGCGTTTTTTGATGTAACTGCAAATTGAATATGACTGAACGGATTCCAAAATGACAGCAACAATTGAAGTAACAGTCCCTGATATCGGTGATTTTGACAAGGTTGAGATTATTGAAGTACTGGTCAAGACTGGCGATCAGATTAAAGCTGAAGACTCCCTGATTACAGTTGAATCAGAAAAGGCCAGCATGGAAATCCCGTCAACAGAGTCGGGCACAGTAAAGTCAGTTGCCGTCAACGTCGGTGATTTTGTTACCGAAGGCAGCATCATTCTGCAACTTGAAACAGATGAAACGCCACTGCCGGAGGACAACTCTGTACCTGAAAATGATGCACCTGCTGAAGAAACGATTCAACCCGCAGCTGTGGCTAACACGGTTGCATCAGATGCTGATCATCAGACTGAAATCGTCGTACTGGGATCAGGGCCTGGCGGATACACGGCCGCCTTCCGGGCGGCCGATCTTGGCAAAAAAGTGATTTTAATAGAGAAAGATAAAGACCTGGGCGGCGTTTGCCTGAACGTAGGGTGCATCCCTTCAAAAGCCTTACTGCATGTTGCTGAGGTCCTGAATGAATCACGCGAATTTTCTAGCCTGGGTGTCACCTTCGGCGAACCTGATATTGATCACAACGCGCTAAGAGACCACAAAAACCAGGTTATCGGAAAACTCACGGGCGGGTTAAAACAGCTGGCAAAGCAACGCAAGGTCCAAATTATTCATGGCTACGGCCGCTTCCTCTCCAGTCACCTGTTAGAAATTGAAGCGTCCGACGGAAACAAACAGACTGTCAGCTTTGAAAATTGCATCATCGCAGCGGGTTCTTCTGTGACAAAACTGCCGTTTGTTCCCTGGGATGACCCGCGCGTATGGGACTCTACTGATGCCCTGGAACTGCACTCGATTCCAAAACGCTTACTGGTCGTCGGTGGTGGCATTATTGGCCTGGAAATGGCAACGGTTTATCATGCTCTGGGATCAAAAATTACCGTTGTTGAATTAAGCCCTGGCTTAATTCCCGGCGCTGATAGAGACCTGATTAGACCCTTCGAAAGGTTGCTGAAAAAGCGCTACGAAAATATCTACGTTGAAACCAAAGTCACTGAACTGAACCCAACAGCTGACGGCATTCAGTGTAAATTTGATGGTAAAAAAGCACCCGAAGGTGATACCTTTGATTATGTTCTGGTAGCCACAGGGCGCATGCCAAACGGGAAATTAATTGATGCGGATATAGCCGGTGTCGTCGTCAATGACCAGGGCTTTATCCCGGTTGATAAACAGCAACGGACAAACATTGATCACATCTTTGCCATTGGTGATGTGGTTGGACAACCCATGCTCGCGCACAAAGCAACTCATGAAGCGAAAGTAGCCGCAGAAGTCATCAATGGAATGAAACGCTATTTTGATGCGCGCACCATCCCCTCAGTAGCCTACACTGACCCGGAAATCTCCTGGTGTGGACAAACGGAAGACCAGCTTAAGGCTGAAGGCATCGAGTATGAAAAAGGCACCTTCCCCTGGGCGGCAAGTGGCCGGGCACTCTCGGTGGGTGCCGATACAGGCATGACAAAGATGCTCTATGATAAAAAAACCCACCAGCTGCTTGGCGCGGGTATTTTAGGGAAAAATGCCGGTGAACTGATTGCTGAAGCCGCACTCGCTGTTGAGATGGGAGCTGAAATTGAAGATATTGCTTTAACCATTCACCCCCACCCTACCCTATCTGAAACGCTGAACTTTGCATCCGAAATTGTCGAAGGTAGTTGCACCGACCTGTACCTGCCTAAAAAATAACCCAGGCTTTTAAGAGAAAACTGGGACTGAAAAATGCTGCTATGTTAAAGCAAATATCATGGCTGTCGAAAAACTATATATAGTATAAATGATGAGGCGAAGCCTACCTGCTGTTTTTTACTGGTATTTTTTGAGATTATGTATAAAATCAGCATTTTATTATTCACAAGAACTCATATCCAACCTGTGAGGCCTACCCTTGCAGCCTGCAGACAAAAACATGGCGTTAGCCTGTTAACAGGGAACATGTAAAATCATGCAAAGCAACCCACTTCAGGCGCTGTATGCCAATTTTCTGGGGAATACCCCTCAATGGTTTAAAACAACCATCCTATTATTTCTCATCATCAATCCAATACTTTGGTACTCAGGTCAACATTTCCTCGCCGGCTGGGTACTGATTGCTGAGTTTATTTTCACTCTGGCCATGGCGCTGAAATGCTACCCACTGCAACCGGGCGGATTGCTTGCAATAGAAGCCGTCGTACTGGGAATGACCTCTGCAGATGCCGTGATGCATGAAATAGAAGCCAATCTCGACGTTATCCTGCTACTCATATTTATGGTTGCGGGCATTCATTTCATGCGTGACCTGCTGCTCTACACCTTTACGAAATTACTACTCTCCATCCGATCGAAAGTTTTTCTCTCCTTTCTCTTTTGTATTGTTGCTGCCGTTTTATCTGCATTCCTGGATGCCCTGACTGTCACCGCTGTCCTGATTTCAGTCGCAGTCGGTTTTTATACGGTTTACCATCGTGTTGCATCAGGCAAAAAATTTACCGATGACCATGATCATTCTGGCGACGACGGCGTTCACGAATATCACCGAGAAGATCTGGATGAATTCCGCTCCTTCCTTCGTAGTCTAATCATGCATGGTGCTATAGGCACCGCACTCGGTGGTGTTTGTACGCTGGTGGGCGAACCACAAAATCTGCTTATCGCCGAAAAGGCGGGCTGGGACTTCGTTGAGTTTTTCGTCAGAATGGCACCGATAACTATGCCGACACTCGTCGCTGGCCTCTGCGTCTGTGTCCTGCTAGAAATTACCGGATGGTTTGGCTACGGTGCAAAATTACCGGAAGAAGTTCGCTCAGTGCTGAGTGAATACAATGCGGAACAGGAAAAAAAGCGAACCACCAAACAGGTAATGGCGTTATGGGTTCAAGCTATAGTTGCCGTTATTTTAATCGTATCTCTTGCTCTGCATCTCGCGTCAGTTGGCTTAATTGGGCTGATGATCATCGTTTTACTCACCGCATTCACCGGGATCATTGAAGAACATCAGATTGGCCATGCCTTTGAAGAAGCCCTGCCCTTTACCGCGCTTCTTGTGGTTTTCTTCGCTGTCGTTGCGGTGATACACGAGCAGCATCTCTTTTCCCCTATCACTCAGGCAGTACTGGCAATGCCGACAGACTCACAACCGGTCATGCTCTTCATCGCTAACGGCATTCTTTCCATGATCAGTGATAACGTATTTGTTGCTACGGTGTATATCAACGAAATGGTGACTGCGCTGAAAGAAGGTAAAATTTCTCGCGAGCAATTCGAGGTTCTGGCCATTGCTATCAACACAGGGACCAATCTCCCCAGCGTTGCGACCCCAAATGGGCAAGCTGCATTTCTGTTTCTATTAACCTCTGCTCTGGCGCCACTTATCCGTCTGTCTTATATGAAGATGATGATCATGGCGTTCCCATACACTGTTGTTCTTAGTACTGTCGGAATTATTTCGATTCTTGTCGTTTTCTAGAAGACCATTGCCAGGTTTTCGAACCCAGTCGCACGATCGGGGTGAATAATGAAACTCATCATTCCGCCGCCTTTTCAGGTGGCTATACTCGCCCTTGTAATGTGGTTTATTGACAAGGAACTCCCAGAGTTCCGTTTGTCCTTTGCTTCTTATAAACTGTTAACCCTGCTGCTAGTATTTTGCGGCATTGCCATTACCGCTGCAGCCATCTTGAAAATGTTTTCAGTTAAAACCACCCTTAACCCGCTAAACCCTGCGAAAGCATCTCAACTTGTCACTGATGGTATATTCGGATTTTCACGTAACCCAATTTACGTCGGTGACCTTCTCTTTCTAACGGCCTGGCTAGTCTGGCTTGGAAATCCCGCAAACGTGCTGCCTTTACTTCTTTTCCCGCTATACATCACAGCGTTTCAAATTAAGCCAGAAGAAGAAGCCTTACTGAACCTGTTTGACGATGAATATAAGCTGTATTGCAACAAGGTAGGTCGCTGGCTATAAATTTTTTCAGCCATCTCCTGGTCAAAGGTTAGAGGTATTCTCCTCCTACTGCTAATCTAAAGATTATTAGAAATATAACAACCATTCAGTTATGCTTTCCAGCAGATAAAAAGAGCTTTCAGAGAGGCAGGAATGGATGTAGCGCTAAAAGAGCCGTTGGCAATAACATGGAAAGATGAACTGCTCCAACTGATCTCCAAACAATCGCTTAGAGTCCCGATACCCATCATTCTCGGCGCGCTCGTAATTGCCTTAATGGCATCTGATGCCATCGCACCCATTTACTGGATTAGCTGGATCTTTCTTGAAATTATTGCTGTCACGATACGGCGTTTTTCATTCCCTCTATTAGCCCAGTCTGCAAAACTGACTGTTGATCATCGGTTGTGGATAATGGTGCTCATAACTCTGTTCAACAGTGTTGCTCATGGACTATCACTCTTTTTTTTCCCCAGCCTGACAGAAATTGAGCGCGCCGTTCACTCGCTTATTTTATTGCTTGCCTGTGTAGGATCAGTTGTTACCACAAATGGTTATCGCCCCATGCTGATCGCCTATTTATCACCCATATTATTACCCTTAATAGTTCTTTGGGCCGTCAGCCCACAGATTGAAAATGCTGGCTGGGCTGAACGCGCTATGTCAGTGTTATTGGCATTATTCAGTCTTGTCTTATTTAGTCATGCGCGAGATATTTTCCGGCTATTTAGAGAGTCCTTTGATATACGCAGTCAGCAGGTCGAATTAAATTCCCAACTGGAAGAAGCACTCAATGTAGCAGAATCAGCCAATCGAGCAAAAACCAGTTTTCTTGCCTCAGCCAGCCATGATCTTCGTCAACCTATTCACGCAGCATCACTGTTTAGCGCTGCATTGAAACGCCGGCCACTTGATGACCAAACAAAAGAGATTGCAAACCAGCTTGACCATTCAATAGAAACAATGGTGCTGCAGCTTGATACTTTACTTGATATATCCAAGCTTGATGCAGGTGTTTTCAAAGTCACTGAAACGGATATTAATATTTGCAGCCTGGTTCAACGCATTCACCGTGACCTCCTGGAATTATCCAGGGAAAAATCACTGGGATTTGACGTGATCTGTAAAGAACAAATCGTTATCCGCACTGACACTCAACTCCTGGAAAGGGTGCTGAGAAACTTGATTGGAAATGCAATAAAATACACCGATACTGGTAATATCACTATCACAGTGGGTCAAGTTAATGGTGAATGCAAAGTTTCCATCGCTGATAC
>JAZGER010000181.1:0-6477 GCA_036478835.1 Gammaproteobacteria bacterium
AATTTTCAACTTGACCCATCTCCCCGCATCTGTTCCAATTTTATACCTCTGTTATAGTTTGGTCGCAAATCAAATGACTCATTTTTATACTCGAAAGGGCACCCTCTCAGATAAGCTTTTACTCATCTTTATATCTCTATTGTTTTTCGGGAGTTTACACGCAGAAGAGGCTTATTTAATTCAACCAGGTGACGTTCTTGGCATTACTGTCTGGAAAGAAGAGGATTTGCAGAGACAGGTTATTGTCAGACCCGATGGAAAAGTCACCTTTCCACTCGCGGGTGAAATCCAGGCTGGTGGAGCGAGTGTCGAATCACTACGATCAGATATCACCAAACGGCTTACAAAATATATTCCTGACCCCATTGTTACCGTTGCAACGCAGGAGCTCAATGGCAACCGGATTTATGTGATTGGGAAGGTCAATCGGCCAGGTGAATTTCCTGCGACTCGCTACGTGGATGTCGTTCAGGCATTAAGTATGGCGGGTGGAACATCAACATATGCCGCCCTGAACAAAATTAAAATACTCCGAAGGACTGGCGGAAAACTCGAATCTATTCGCTTCAGCTATAGCGACATCGAAAAGGGCAATAACCTGGATCAAAATATCATTTTACAGGCTGGGGATGTGGTAATTGTGCCTTAAGCTCTGAGCTTACCCTGGAATTCTGAGCTAGAAGGCCTACATTAGCTTGTTGCCTTACAAGAATCACTATAAAATACCGGTCGACGCATGCCAGCTTGACCACTTATGAATAAATATTTCCGAATCAATACCTTACTGTGCCTCAACTGTTTTTTGCTCGCGGCTAGCGTGCAGGCAGCTGAGTGGCGGATTGACCCAACGCTGCGTTTTCGAACCGGATACAATAATAATATTACCCTGACGACTCAGGCTGACAAGCCATCATCAGCAGAAATCAGTTTCCAGCCCAACGCGAAATTTAGCAGAGATACCGAGGTCTCCAGTATCAGTGGGACAGTGGGTGCCAATCTTCGACGCTTCCCTGAGGAAAACGGTCTGAATGATGATAATTTTAATTTTACGATCGATGCTTTCAGAGGGCTTCAGCGCAACGATTTTCGACTGGGGCTGGATTTTATTAAAGATACAACGCTGGAAACTGAGCTGGAAAGCACTGGGCTGGTCTTTGGCCGTACTGACCGCAGTCGTCAGTCGATTAACCCGGACTGGACCTGGCGCTTTAATGAGAGCACCCACCTGAATGCAAACTATACCTATAGCGCCGTCGATTATGATGCCAATAGTCAAGGTTATGTAGATTCCAGATCCCACACAGCGCAACTGTCGCTTAACCGCGCTTTAAATGAGCGCTCGACGATCAGCCTGATTGCCAACCAAACGTTAACGAAAAACGATAACAATGTGTTGTCTCGCTCTACGAATTTGCAACTGGGCTACCGTTATAACTTAAGTGAAACAATTTCCGCCTCTCTCTCTGCAGGCGCCCGCAAGAGCACGACAAAATATTCTCGGGATTTTTTCCTGGCTCAGGTGATCCCTTTTACTCAGCAGATAAAGGTTGATGAAACGGGGTCTGTCTTCAGCGCCAGCGTCTCCAAAACGGTCGAACGCGGCAGGCATGCTCTGAATCTTAGCCGCGATATCCAAAATTCGATATCCGGCCGGCTGATTGAAGTCACGACTGCCGGTAGCGATAACAGCTATCGATTCTCTGATCGCCTCTCAGCCGCATTAAATTTTGATTATTACCAAAGTCATAGCACAAGTGATGTAAGTACAATCGAGAATATTGACCGGGAATACTATACAATCAGCCCTGGCCTTAACTGGAAGTTATCTCGTTTGTGGACGATTTCCAGCAATTACCACTTTAAAAAGCAAACAAGTAATAATTCTGAGCACAGTGCGATCCAGAATTCGTTTGCGATCAATCTCACATATCAATGGCCGAGAATCGCCATTTCTCGGTAGGACAGGAATACCCAGATAGTATGGACGAAGAAGAACAAACTCTCGATTTTGCAGACTATTTATCTGCTTTTAAGCGCCGACGCGGCACAATTCTGGCAATTGCCAGTGCGATTTTTTTAATCGGACTGCTGGCTGCATTATTTTGGCCACCGACTTATCGCTCCTCAGCAACGATCCTGATTAAAGAGCAGGAAATACCGCCCGAACTAGTCACATCAACAGTCACCAGTTTCGCTTCTCAGCGGATTCAAACGATTAGTCAGTATGTGATGGCAAGAAAAAACCTTCTGGAGATTATTGATAAATACAATCTCTATGAAAAACAAAGCGACCGGATGACGACAGAAGAGATTCTTCAGGAAATGCGAAACAATATCAACCTGAATATGATTGATGCGCAGGTCGTTGATCCTCGATCTGGTCGACCAACATCTGCCACCATTGCCTTTGCCCTGAACTTTAGTGGGGATGACCCAGGACAGGTACAAAAAGTCACCAATGAGCTTACCAGTCTTTATCTGTCAGAAAATCTAAAAGAACGTTCTGAAAAAGCATCAGAAACTTATCTCTTTTTATCCAGCGAAACCCAACGCCTGAACCAGGAAATTGTTGACCTGGAAACAAAACTGGCGGCCTTTAAAGAAGCCAATGCAAATTCCTTACCCGGCCTGAAAGACCTGAATTTAACGCTGATGGATAGAACTGATCGCGAAATCATTGATATAGACACACAAATTCGCACCCTGGAAGAGCGCAAAATTTATCTTGATGCCCAACTTGTTCAGGTAAAACCCTATGGCTCAGACGCCAGTGTCGATCCCAGTACACGCATACAGGCGCTGCGAAACGAGTACTATCGATTAATTTCTCGATACTCACCCGATCACCCAGATGTCATCCGTACGAAACGAGAGATTGAAGGATTAGAGCTGGAGACTGGCCAGGTGAGCTCTGCCGGGTCGCAACTGGAACAGATTACTACTTTAACGTCTGAATTGGCGGCCCTTCGCAAAAAGTATTCGGATGAGCACCCGGATGTGGTCAGGTTACAGAAACAGATTGCCAGCCTTAAAGCCGCCGCACCCGCGTCCACGCAAAGACTCAGCACGGCGGCACAAAACAACCCAAACAATCCTGCTTATATTTCACTGCAATCGCAAGTTGCCGCTGCCAATAGTGAAATCCGTTCTTTAGAAATCAAACAGCGCTTACTAAGACAAAAATTGCTCGAGTACGAAAAGCGCCTGACCGCCACACCTCAGGTAGAGCTTGAATTCAGCAAACTCGGGCGCGATCTTTTAAACAAGACGGCAAAGTATCAGGAACTGAAAGCCAAACAGGACCAGGCGCAAATAGCGCAGCAACTGGAAACCGAAAGCAAAGGCGAACAGTTTGTGCTTATCGAGCCCGCTATACGACCTGAAGAACCAATTAGCCCGAATCGCCCGGCCATTGTCTTTTTAAGCCTCGTTCTCGCACTGGGCTCTGGCATGGGCTTTGCGGCAGTAGCTGAAAGTATTGACGACACGCTGCATGGTTCAAAAGCATTACAGGCAACAACCGGGGGGGCAGCGCTTGCCCAAATCCCCTATCTGACGACCGATCGAGAAAAGTCCAGTAGCCGTCTCAAATTTACCGCCAGCATTATGGCATTTTTTCTCACCATTACGCTGATACTTGCGCTACTGCATTTTTTCTGGACGCCACTGGATGTTCTCTGGTACAAGGTTATTCGAAAAGCAGATATTATGATTAACACTTGATCCATCGGTTTAATTAACTTTGGTAAACAAAAATGGAACGCATAAAACAGGCGCTTGAACGCGCCCGCGCAGAACGCGAAAGCAAACAACCTCCCTTTATTCGGACAAAGAAAGAGCGCACAACGTATTCAAGCCGGCAGTCACCCCCGGCAGAGCCCATTAATTACTCTGAAACCCGGCAAATTGACATTGCTCAGGAGCATTTAAAAAGCCAACGAATAATCGCTCACCAACAGCACAGTAAATTCGCTGAAAGCTATAAAATTCTACGCACACAAATCTTGCAACGACTGAATGAACATAAATGGAATGTACTGGCCATTACCAGCCCGGGGGAAGGCGATGGCAAGACGACAACAGCTGTCAATCTTGCAACCAGCCTGGCACAGGAAGTCGGCTACACGGTTTTATTGATTGATGCAAATTTACGCAACCCTGGTGTCCATTTACAGTTGGGTATTACTTCTGACAAAGGACTGAGCGATTTTCTGCTCAGTGACACGCCTATCTCTGAACTCATGGTGCACCCAAAGGGCATGGAAGACCTGACACTCATCCCTTCCGGGAAAACCATCCATAACTCGTCTGAAATGCTGAACTCTCCCAAAATGAGTCAACTGGTCGAGGAACTCAAGTCTCGCTACCCGAAACGGATTATTATTTTTGATCTGCCACCCGTCCTTGAGGCATCTGATGCAATTGCATTTATTCCTCATGTCGATGCCGCCCTGCTCGTTGTTGCTGATGACGAAACAAAGAAATCTGACATTACCCGGGCACTCGATTTAATGTCAGCCACTAATATCATTGGCACCGTATTAAATAAGTCACAAGCGACTTAGCCTTTTATGGCAGCTCTCGCGCAGAATCACTGCGCGCAGCCTGTGTGACTTCTGCCAACCCCAGGCTAACTCATTATGTTTGAAAATTATTACGGCTTTAGTGAAAACCCTTTTCAAAATATTGCTGATCCAGACTTTTTTTTCCCTGCCAGGCGACACCTTGCCGCACTATCACAACTAGAATATAGCCTGTTTAGCCAAGTCGGTTTCTCTGTTATCACCGGGGAACCAGGAACCGGCAAAACGCTGTTAATACGCGCATTGCTCAACCATAAAAATGACGCACTCCATGTCGGGTTAATTTCAAGCGCTCAACCCTCGGGTAGTTTGCTTCAATGGATTCTGACAGCTTTTGATCTCCCATCAAATACAAATGAAACCTCTCGACAGACCGCTTTTACCCAGTTTTTGATTTCTGAATATACTCAGGGTAAACGCTGCGTCCTGATTATTGATGAAGCCCAGGAGCTCTCCCTGCAAGCGCTCGAAGAGCTGCGAATGCTGTCTAATATCAACGCCGACAAGGACCAGATTTTCCAGGTCATTCTCGTTGGCCAGAACCCATTGCGCCACAAATTACGCCGACCTGATATGCTGCAATTCGCACAACGCGTTGCAGTGGATTTTCACCTGACACCACTAACCCTGGAAGAAACATCTTTATATATTTGCCATCGCTGTAAAATTGCAGGGCAGGAGAAACGCATATTCAGCGATCAATGTTACGCACAAATATTTACTGCATCTCAGGGCGTTCCTCGCTTAATTAACACACTGTGCAATACTGCACTGATTTATGGTTATAGCGCGAAGAAAACCCTCATCGATGGCGAGTTAGTGAAGGACGTCATTCATGAAAAACAGGCGGGCGGGCTGTCTGGCTTTCAGGCAGCCAGGACGTCAGGACTATCGAAAAAGGAAGGCTGTACAGCGTCTGCTACAATCGGGATAAGAAATTCACACCTTACAGATACTATTCGCTCACTACTGAAAACATCTGGACTAGATATCGCCTCTGCGCCCAATATTTTTAACTCAAAAGAATCAGAACTTCCCTCCTCTGATCTGTTAATTCTGGACACGAGCTCTCCCGAAGCAGATATTCAAGCTCTGCTAGAAAAATGGCAACGCCCCATTCTCTTTATAGAGCCTGTGGACACCTTTGATGCGCTGGATGACACTGAACGCTCACTCATCAGTCAGTCTCTGAATAAAAAAATCTTTGCACTGCTTGCCACGCAAAGGAACGCATGATTATCCGCGCAGGCAGCTGCATCCTGGCAATTTTCTGGGTTGGTTTTGAGTTTTATTTATCGCATCAGTCAACCCTCTCCCCCCCCCATATTTTTTCGGGACAGGATAAATTACTGCATGCTGCTTATGGTGGCGTGCTCGCCCTGCTATTGCTGGGTTGTTTTAAGTTTTCCCCACCCGATTATACTGCCAGACAAAAGGCTATCGCCATCGTTAGCGCCAGCCTGTACGGTGCTATCGATGAAATACATCAGTATTTTATACCGGGAAGGTACTCAGATTTTCTGGATTGGCTAGCTGATACCACAGGGGCTATCGTTGCCATCTCATTTGCCGGCTGGCTGATTAGAAAATATCAATCAAGGAAATGATCGCGAACCGTCAGGAAAACAAACTCACTCTTTGCACTTCGTGCAAATAAATTGCATATATTTTCCTGGCAGTTTAGCGCCGTGCAAAGGCCTCAATTAAAGATATTGACCCCAGTCACGGCTGTCATCACCGATCACCAGGAAGAAAGGGTTTAGCAGCGAGTCTTTGCTGTTGTATTGCAAACGCTGCAATGTCTCAGCATTGTTCAACAACCCGCCGGCTTCTTCAACAACACATTGTGCTGCGCCCGTATCCCACTCTGACGTTAAGCCCAAACGAGGGTAAA
>JAZGER010000182.1:0-33576 GCA_036478835.1 Gammaproteobacteria bacterium
TTGCCGCCTTCTGTTGCAGCATTAATTGATAAAAATGAACCAGGTCAGTGTTGTAACTTTCCAATACACGCTGGCGTTCAGTGGTTTGCCGTTGGATAAAGGCTTCATTATCTTTGATCTGAGCGCGAGCAGTCTTAATACTGCGGCCAAGGTTCTTTGGGGCTGCCCGGCCAGCGCGTTCAGCTTGAGCGGCTTCTTTTTTCGATTCAGCCAGGGTGACGTGCCCTTTCGAGATGCGAGTTTGAGCCAGTTGAATTGAATTATCTATGGCTTCTATTTTCCCATCGCGTGCGTTGATGATATCTTCCTCGTTACTATAAGTATCCAGTAGCACTCGATCTCTTGACGCTTGTGCTTTTTTCAGGCGCAAAATCTCAGTAGTCAGTTTTCTTTGTCTTGCCTCAAGGGCGAGTTGTTGTTTGGTTTTAGCTGCGGCACGTGTTGCAATCACGATGCCCTGGTCATTCAGGATGTGCTGTTTTTTCTGGGCAAAAACAGGTGGTATCCTGTCGCCGTAGCGGATAATGCCATTATCATCGACCCATTTATAAAATTTTGCGGCGTGGCTGACTATTGGAGTCGATAGCAGCACGAACAGAAAACCTGTTATCAGGAATAGCTTCTTGATATTGTGGGCAAACCCATGTTTTTCCATCATTTCTGATATCCGTAGAGAAAAGTCAGCACTATGAACCTTGTTGATCAGTCTATCTTGTTTGTTATCTCTTTGATTGCAAATGTATTTTCTGCATTCTCTGGTGGTGGAGCAGGGTTAATCCAGCTCCCTGCGATCATCTTTCTCGGGTTGCCGTTCAGTATCGCCCTCGCCACACACAAAATTGCTACTGTTGCATTGGGTATCGGCGCAACCTTGCGCCACTTGAGGGCACAATCACTTGATAAGCGTTTTGTCTTACTGCTGCTTATCTGTGGTCTACCGGGCGTTGTGGCAGGGGCCTTTATTATTGTGAAAATCCCGGGCCATACCGCCCAGAGTGCATTGGGGGTTCTCACTATTGGCCTGGGTCTCACCTCCGTTTTGCAACCTGATCTTGGTCAGTCGCCAGAGTTAAAGCATGGCTCTGGCCGGGGGTTTTGGGTGGGAGGCTTTGTGGTTTTTTTGATTGGCCTGTTGAATGGGTCATTGTCTTCTGGAACGGGGCTCTTTGTTACTTTATGGCTGGTTCGCTGGTTTGGTTTTGATTATAAATCTGCTGTGGCTTATACGTTGATTCTAGTTGGCATGTTCTGGAACGGTGTCGGTGCGGCGACGCTGGCAGGGTTGTCCGAAATCCACTGGGAGTGGCTACCCGCATTATTACTTGGCTCTTTGCTTGGTGGTTATGTGGGCGCCCACATGGCAATCACGTCGGGCAATCGCTGGATCAAGCGGGGTTTTGAACTGGTCACTTTTGTGGTTGGCCTGAAATTACTGCTGGCTTAGGTTTGTATACCATATTGGTCACGGTAGGCATTGATCGCGTCCAGTGCAGACTGATACTTGCCTTTTCCGGTGAGCCAGGTTTGCATTTCTTCCAGTGTGACGATACTGGTGACTTTCAGGCCTTCATTCTGTTCCACTTCCTGGATCGCTGATAATTCGCCCTGACCACGTTCCTGACGATCAAGTGCGATGATAACGCCGTTAGCCTGGGCGCCC
This sequence comes from Gammaproteobacteria bacterium, assembly GCA_036478835.1. Taxonomy (GTDB): domain Bacteria; phylum Pseudomonadota; class Gammaproteobacteria; order DSM-19610; family DSM-19610; genus JAZGER01. The sequence goes on from JAZGER010000182.1 coordinate 1,661, forward strand.
GCAGCGCGGATAATGTCCAGGGCTTCGCGAATTGCAGTGCCAGCTGTGATGACATCATCGATAATGAGGGTGCGACCTGATAGCGGAGCACCGACAAGATTGCCGCCTTCGCCATGATCTTTGGCTTCCTTGCGGTTGAAGCAGTAGGGCGTATCTTTCTGGTGATGGTCGTAAAGTGCAACGGCAGTGACTGCTGCCAGCGGAATGCCTTTATAAGCGGGCCCAAACAATGTATCGAATGCCATATCAGCGTTCACAATCGCCTGTGCGTAAAAGCGGCCCAGTTTTGCAAGATGCTGCCCGGTATTGAAAAGGCCCGCATTAAAGAAATAGGGGCTGACGCGGCCAGATTTGAGTGTAAATTCACCAAAACGTAACACGCCAGTTTGCATAGCGAATTCGATAAAGTCTGTTTTGTAAGCTTGCATTTCAGGCCCGAATTTTTAATCAAGTCAGGTATGATACACAGGCTTAAAGATTTGGGATATACGATGCATGCGAATTATCAGTCTTAATGCTAATGGCATTCGCGCAGCAGCGCGCAAAGGGTTTTTCGACTGGCTCCCACAACAGGAAGCTGATGTCATTTGTATTCAGGAAACCAAAGCGCAGGTACACCAGCTGGAAGATGCCCTGTTTCGGCCTGAAGGCTATAGTTGTTGCTATGTCGATGCGCAGAAAAAAGGCTATAGTGGCGTTGCGCTTTATTCCAAAAATAAGCCAAAAAAAATTCTGACCCGGATGGGTTGCGACGAATTCGATAATGAGGGCCGCTATGTCGAAATGCAGTTTGGCAAATTATCGGTTGTGTCATTGTATGCGCCCTCCGGCTCTTCCGGCGAGCACCGCCAGGAATCAAAAGACCGTTTCCTTGATTACTTCCTGCCTTTTTTAAAATCGCTAAAACGCAAACGGCGTGAGTACGTGATTTGCGGGGACTATAATATTGCACACAAGGAAATCGACCTGCGGAACTGGAAACCCAATCAGAAGAACTCCGGGTTTTTACCGCACGAACGACAATGGCTTGATGAGGTATTTGGCACCCTGAAGTTTAACGATGCGTTCCGCGAAGTTTGTCAGGAGCCGGATCAATATACCTGGTGGTCGAACCGCGGCAGAGCCTGGGATAATAATGTTGGTTGGCGTATTGATTATCAATTGACTAGCCCGCGGTTAGCGAATCGGGCTAAGGCGGTTTCGATCTATAAAGATGACCGGTTCTCTGACCATGCGCCGCTCATTATCGATTACGATTTTGAGTTTGAGGACTTTGCGTGAGTTTAGTCGAACTGAAAAATGGCAGACCCGTTAGAAACTGGTCTGATACATTTTTTGCCTTCTTTCAGGCAAAAGTCATTACCATGTTGTTTCTTGGTTTCTCAGCCGGGATACCCTTACTGTTGATTTTCTCGTCCTTGTCATTGTGGTTACGAGAAGCCGGCATTGAACGGTCAGCTGTCACATTTTTCAGTTGGGCTGCGTTAGGGTATTCATTCAAATTTGTCTGGGCGCCACTAGTGGACACGGTGCCTTTGCCCTTTTTGCACCGACTATTAGGGCGGCGGCGCAGCTGGTTGTTACTGGCGCAACTCGCCATTATCGCCGCAATCGTGTTGATGTCGTTGACTGATCCAGCGGTGAGCGAGCATCATCTAAACGTCATGGCGTTAGCTGCAGTGATGCTGGGTTTTTCAGCAGCGACGCAGGATATTGTTATCGATGCCTATCGGATTGAATCAGCAGATAAAGACCTGCAGGCATTGCTTTCATCAACCTATATCGCCGGTTACCGTGTCGGTATGCTGGTGAGTGGTGCAGGCGCATTGTTTCTGGCCAGTGCGTTTGGGTCAGTTGCCGACGATTACAACTACCTGGCCTGGCAATCAGCCTACCTTATTATAGCAGCAACCATGCTGGTCGGCGTGGTAACGACGTTGCTGATCCCGGAACCAGAACAGGCCTCTAGGAATAAAGCAACGTATTCTGCACGTGATTACGCAGGCTTTCTTTTGCTATTCCTGATTGTGGTGATCAGCTTTGTCGGTAGTTATATATTGAGTGCAGACTGGATGCACTCAATAAAAATGGCCCTGCAGGAAACCGTTCATAATAAACCTCTCGCATCCCTGGTTACTGAATGCCTGCGTATCTCCCTGGCGATCGTTGCGGGCTATGTTTTTGCCAGAATATTGGTGGCTTTGGGTTTGGTCAATCGGGAAATATTAAACGAAACTTATATTGCACCTGTGCAGGATTTTTTCATGCGCTACGGTGTAAAGCTTGCCATCCTTTTTCTGATGTTAATCGGGCTATACCGAATTTCCGATATTGTACTGGGCGTGATCTCCAATGTGTTTTACCAGGATATGGGCTTCAGTAAGGTTGAAATTGCCACGATTGTAAAAACCTTCGGGCTCTTCATGACCATTGCCGGTGGTTTTTTGGGAGGGATACTATCTATGCGGTATGGCGTTATGCGTATCCTGCTGTTGGGTGCAGTGCTTTCCGCAGCCACCAATTTGTTGTTTTTGCTGCTGTCCCAAACAGGCTATAACATTAGCTTATTATATCTGGTGATTTCCGCAGATAATCTCTCAGCGGGATTGGCTAGCGCTGCTTTTGTTGCCTTTCTTTCCAGCCTGACCAACGTATCGTTTACGGCGATGCAATATGCAATTTTCAGTTCTCTTATGACGCTGATCCCTAAAGTGTTAGGGGGTTATTCCGGTGGTATGGTTGATGCGATCGGCTATGCCGGGTTTTTTACCATGACGGCTTTGATGGGCTTGCCCGTCATTTTGTTGATCTGGTTAGTGTCGAGATACATTGAGGCTGAATGAGTGGCCACTGAAAACCTGGAATAACAAGTGAATTTGCCAGACAGTACTCTTCTGTTTGCAGCACACTAACCACAGTTAATTACTCTGAGATAATAATGCCAATTGACGCCACTTTCCTTTCCGCATTCATCGTTGGCATGCTCGGCGGCGTGCATTGTGTGGGAATGTGTGGCGGTATTGTCTCCATGCTGACGCTGGGTGTGCCGGAAGCGCAGCGAAAAGGGGTGGCCGCCTGGCGATTTGTGCTGGCTTATAATCTGGCGCGGATATGGAGTTACACGATTGCTGGTGCACTCATGGGGGGGCTAGGCTGGCTAGCAGCGTACTGGCCGGAAATTCGCCAGCTACAGTTAGCCCTCCAGTTGCTATCAGGCCTGTTTATGATTGCGCTCGGGTTGTATCTGGCAGGCTGGTGGTATGGTTTGTTACGTGTTGAAGCGGTGGGAGTGCACTTTTGGAAAAAAATTGAACCTTATACTCGAAAATTCATTCCAGTGAGATCTGTCAGCCAGGCGTTCTCTCTTGGGTTTTTATGGGGCTGGTTACCCTGCGGGCTTGTTTATAGCGTGCTTGTCTGGTCGATTTCAGCGGCTAATCCATTGAATGGCGGACTGCTCATGATGTCGTTCGGGTTAGGGACCTTGCCAGTGATGATTGGGATGGGCCTGTTTGCAGGTAAGGTGTCGAATCAATGGGTACAAAGCAAGACCACCCGACAAATTGCGGGTGGTCTTGTCATATTGCTGGGTGTGGTCCAGCTACTCCATGTCTTTACTGCGTATAGAACTGCTGTTTAAATTTCACTTCCTGCGTTTCATTGCTATTTTCTGGTTTGACAATGACGGAGAAGCGCATGGTTTCTTCGTGAGTGACTGGGAATTCTCCAATGTAATATATTGCATTGCCTTCGCGAATTTCTCTGAGGTCAATATCGCGGCTTTGACCCGCCAGGTTTTTGGCAGAAGCAGATAATTTTCCGGCGACAGGCTTGCCTGTAGTCCCTAGCGTTTTTGCCAGAACAGCGATATTGATCATACCCCGGTTTTTACTGCGTTTGATGCCATATTGTTTGGTGACAGAGGCAGGGAGTGATTTTGTACTCAGTGCGTTGAAATGGACAACATAGTCTCCAAAGTCCTGAGAGTTTTCGGCTATAGCCTGATGAGAGAACAGGAAAGCAGTCAGGGTTAAGAGTATTGAAGCAGTGGATTTTATTGTGTGCATAAGGACCTCCTCGTAGTCAATCTATACATAACCATAGACTGTGGCCTTATATCAAGGTTCCAGCGCAATTAAATAGCATTTAATTGGCATGAGTGACGCCACGTGGGACGATTTTATCGTGTCAAGCTGTTTCTGCTGCAGTGCTATTAGCTGTGCGGGGCGATGTTTGGGCCGGTTTTTGAACACTGAAATCAGAACCGGTTGTCAGTGAGCCACGCATTTTTTCCAGCAATAAAATCTTTTTTGCTGTTTCAGAGCAATGAATTTCTAACTGGTTAATTCGTTCATCGATAGTTTCCCTTGAGTGGCTGATACGTTTTAGGGTATCCAGGCGTTTTTCCATATTAATCTTATGTTCCTTGATTTGCTGAATCAAGGGATTCATGACTTCTTTTAGCCATAATTCCGCATCCTGCTCCGCTTTATAAAACAGGTTCCGGGTATGGCTGACGAGACTGATAAAGAATTTTTTGATAACAAATTGTTGCTCAGCCATAACGGTCATCGGGCTACGCCTGAAGTTATCGGCTTCCTGGTACAGCCGTTCGAGTTCGGTCGTGTAGGCAGATGAATTAAAATATTTCGGTTTTAGTTCGGGTAGGCCATGTTCTTCGTGGAATTTACGGTAGGTCGATTCGATCAGTTGGAACGTTTTATCTGCCTGTCTGGATGTTTGTTCCATGGCATCGTGGGTACCATCGAAGAAAGACTCCATTCCCCGCTTGAGTCCGACCGTTGTCCAGCTATTCTTCATTTCATTTCGAGTGTTATTGATCAATCGGTCAATGATGTCGATATTCATCGTGTTAAGCAGGCGGTTTCCCTGTGCCTGTAACAGACGCCGACTGCCTTGATATATCTGCACATGTTCCAGGTAGATGTCCTGCTCCTGCTGTGTTTTATTAACAAGGTGCATAATTACATCAGCATTTTTTCCGCGAATGGATACAAGCTCGGTAAGCTGCTCTCTGGTGTCCTGTTCCTGGGTTTTTTGAATGGTGATTTGTTCAGTGATCATGGGACCAATGTGTTCAATAAGGTTGTTTTTTACAATTGTCTGGCGAGCAGGAATAATGGTATTTGACAGAAATGCTTCAAGTTCAGGGAGCCTGCTTGCCGTGAGCAGTTCATCATTTTTATGGATTTTCCCAACCAGCGCTTTTTGTGCAGAGAGTGGGAATATCGTGTCAGTCGGAACATCTAATTGCTCTGCTGTTGACTGGCATTGACGCTGAATACTTGCATTAATCTCGTCTGGGGTTTTCAAGTCATCCCACAGCGTATCAATTTTGTTGAGGACGACCGTGCAGCTATCAACATTGTTTTTCCGGATTGAGCTAATGTAATGCTCCCAGATATCCAGGTCGCTACGGGTTACGCCAGTATCTGCTGCAAGCAGAAACAGGACGGCCTGTGCAGACGGTAAAGTGTTGATCGTTAGCTCAGGTTCATTTCCCAGGGCATTGAGACCGGGTGTATCGAGAACGACAAGTCCATTTTTCAGTAGGTCATGTGGAAAACTGATGACAGCATGACGCCAGTGCGGAATTTCGACAGTCTCCGGTGGCTTGCCGTGCTTTTGAAAATAGGGGTCTGATTCCTGGTGATAAAACCCCAGGTTTTTTGCTTTTTCCAGTGGTACCTGATCAGTGCGAACCACTTCATTCATGGCTTGTGACATCTGGTCGGCCGATTCTGTATCCAGACGTATGCGAGACCATTCAACTGGGTCGTGTTTGAATTGGGCAATACTTCTATCTGATGCGCGCGTCTCAATCGGCAGAAGCATGATATAGGAATCATTTGAATCGCGATCATAGAGTAATTCTGTCGGGCACATGGTGGTACGGCCGGCTTCAGATGGCAGTAATCGGCGGCCATATTCTGCAAAAAATAGCGCGTTAATTAATTCAGTTTTACCCCGCGAAAACTCGGCAACAAATGCAATGGTCAGCTGGTCTTTTTTTAGCGTATCTACCGCATCAAACAGGCGCAGTTCCTGTTCTGCCTGAATAAGTTGGTTGTCCGTGAGCCAGTGATGAAAATTTGTGACAGTTTCGGCCAGGGTTTCACGCCATTGCTGGTAGGAAGAGAGTGTTTGATTCAACGATTCCATCTGTATTCTTTATCCGTATTAATCGCTTATAGACCCTGGCAGGCTTTCATCTACACAGGGATACTCGATTTTTAGCGGCAAATATGAATATGGCTTTAACCAGGAATGAATCGCTAAACTTGTTTTTTAAATGCCCGCCAGGTGGCGGATCGGGGGAATCAACAACATATTCAGGATATAGATACCGATAATGGCTGCCATCGGGGATAAATCCATGCCACCGATGGGTTGTATGATGCGCCTGATGGGTGCCATTACTGGCTCCGTTAGACCGTAAAGGAGAGCGGTTACCGGATTATTGACACCGGGGTTTACCCAACTGATCACAACCTGTATCAGTATAGAAAAGAGAAAAATATTCAGGAACAGCTCGATCAGGTTGGCGAGGCTGTGAACGAAAACAGGCCAGAAAGAGACGTAACCTCCTTTTAGCAGGGTGATAACAAACAGGGTCAGCATTTGTAAAGTTAGCATAATGGCGATAGCTGCGGTATCAATTTTCCCCAGGCTAGGGATGAACCGCCGCATCGGAATCAGAAGCGGGTTGGTTATTTTGACCAGGAACTGGCTAACCGGGTTGTAGAAATCTGCTTGCGTAATCGACAGCAGATAACGCAACATAAATGTCATGATATATAAACCGGAGATGGTCTCTATCAGGAAAATAATCGGGTTTGAAAGGTAGCTGCTATCCATGAGTTGTTTTTCCAAATTGTTCTGCCATTTGTTTCGATCGATCACTGGCTGACTTGAGGGCATTTTGAAACAGTTGTCTTAAATTGCCTTCTTCGAGGGTGTTAATCGCCTGCTCGGTGGTACCACCTGGAGACGTGACTTTTCGGCGTAAGGTGGCCGCGTCATCCTCGCTTTCAAGTGCCATTTTAGCTGCGCCGAAAGCAGTCTGAATTGCCAGAAGGCTGGCTGTTTCCGAGGGCAGACCGAGAGATTCTCCTGCACTTTGCATCGCTTCTATAACAAGGAAAAAGTAAGCTGGACCACTGCCTGAGATGGCGGTGACTGCGTCCATTTGTTCTTCCTGTTTGACCCATAGAGCCAGGCCAACGGCACGCATGATGATTTCAGCGACTTCTCGTTGTTCACGACTAACTTCTTGATTGGCAAAGAGGGCTGAAGCACCAGCCTGTACAAGTGCAGGTGTATTTGGCATGCAACGAACAATGGCGCAATTTCCACCTGCCCAGCGATTAATATCTGCTGAACGGATACCGGCTGCAATGGTGATCAGCAGCGGTTTTTTTTTCTGGATCGAAGCAGACATATCGTTAACTACTGCAGAGAGTAGCTGAGGTTTGACGGCCAGGATGACGACATCAGCCTGTTCAATGGCGGCATTATTGTCAGTCGTCACAGAGATACCTGTGGCCGCTTTTAAATGTTGCAGCCGGTCTTTGTTCGTGTCAGAAACGGTCACCCATGCTGAATCAAGGCCATCAGAAAGAAGGCCACCAATCAGGCTGGAGGCCATATTCCCCCCCCCAATGAAAGTCAGTTTTTTGTTAATCATAACTATGAACAATACCGACCGTTTTAGAGGCTGGCAAGTGTTTGAAGCTATTGTGATTTACCGTCAGTATAATAAGTTGCGACGAGTCTTTGGGGCTTTCAAGTTTTGCCAGGTTCAGTCGATAGGGAAATCCAGACTAATCTAATGGGGACAAGCATGGATATTGCTGAACTTCTTGCCTTTAGCGTTAAAAATAACGCTTCTGACTTACATTTGTCTGCAGGGTTACCGCCAATGATACGTGTTGATGGTGATATCCGCAGAATTAACGTGCCTTCGCTGGATCATAAGTCGGTTCATGGACTGATTTACGACATCATGAATGATAAGCAGCGTAAGGATTTTGAGGAATTTCTCGAAACTGATTTCTCTTTTGAGATTCCAAATCTGGCCCGTTTCCGTGTCAATGCATTTAATCATAATCGCGGAGCTGGCGGTGTTTTTCGTACGATTCCCTCGACGATTCTATCATTAGAAGAACTGGGAGCACCTTCGATTTTTGCTGAAATATCCGATCAGGCTCGAGGTATTGTTCTGGTGACAGGTCCAACCGGCTCGGGTAAATCGACAACACTCGCTGCGATGATGGATTATGTGAACAATTCGCGTTTCGAGCATATCCTGACAGTTGAAGATCCTATAGAATTTGTGCACGAGAGTAAGAAATGCCTGATTAATCAGCGCGAAGTTCATCGAGATACGCATGGCTTTAATGAAGCGCTTCGTTCTGCCTTACGTGAAGATCCGGATATTATTCTGGTGGGGGAAATGCGCGACCTGGAGACCATCCGCTTAGCACTCACTGCAGCCGAAACGGGGCACCTGGTATTTGGCACCTTGCATACCAGCTCTGCCGCAAAAACAATCGATCGTATTATTGATGTATTCCCAGCAGCTGAAAAAACCATGGTGCGATCCATGTTATCTGAATCGTTGAGAGCGGTTATTTCACAGACGCTCCTGAAAAAGACAGGCGGTGGTCGTGTGGCTGCCCATGAAATTATGATCGGAACGCCTGCGATTCGAAATTTAATCCGGGAAGGTAAGGTTGCCCAGATGTATTCATCAATACAGACGGGCCAATCTGTAGGCATGCAGACGCTTGACCAAAATCTACTCGATATGGTTCAACGCGGTATCGTCAGTAAGTTAGATGCGGCATCGAAAGCGATGGATAAAGATTTATTCCGTTAGGAGATAGACATGGATTTTAATGGACTACTACAGTTGATGGTGCATAAAGGCGCTTCTGACCTGTTTATCACGGCAGGTATGCCGCCCTGCGTAAAAGTGAATGGTCGCTTGCAACCGGTTTCACAGGCATCGTTGACGCCCGCTCAGGTTGGCGATGTTGTTGCCAGTATTATGGATCAGAAACAACATAAGGAATTTACCGAACATAAAGAGTGCAACTTTGCGATCAGCTCAAATGGCGTGGGACGTTTTCGTGTGAGCGCTTTTTATCAACGCAATCATCCGGGTATGGTATTGCGCCGTATTGAAACAAAAATCCCCACTATTGATGAGCTGCATTTGCCACAATCAATCAAAAGTCTGGCGATGACCAAGCGCGGATTGATTGTGTTCGTAGGAGCAACAGGGACAGGTAAGTCTACGTCGCTGGCTTCTATGATCAGTTATCGAAACCAGAATAGTTCTGGTCACATCATTACAATTGAAGACCCTATTGAGTTCGTGCATCAACATGCGGGCTGTATCGTGACTCAGCGTGAGGTGGGTATTGATACGGAATCATTCGATGCCGCATTGAAGAATACATTACGGCAAGCACCGGATGTGATTTTGATTGGTGAAATCAGAACCCGTGAAACCATGGATCATGCCATCGCTTTTTCGGAAACAGGCCATCTCTGTCTTGCAACGCTGCATGCGAACAATGCAAATCAGGCAATGGATCGTATTATTAACTTTTTCCCTGAAGAGCGCAGAGATCAGCTGTTTATGGATTTATCTTTGAACCTGAAAGCGATTGTGGCCCAGCAATTGATTCCGACGCCGGATGGGAAAGGGCGCCGTGCAGCGATTGAAATTTTGATGAACACACCGCTTGCATCGGATCTGATCCGAAAAGGTGAAGTGCATCAACTGAAAGACCTGATGACGCGTTCTGGCCAGCAGGGGATGCAAACTTTTGATCAGTCTCTGTATGAATTATTCAAAGCGGGCCATATCACGCAGGAAGATGCACTGCTCTATGCAGACTCTGAAAATGAAGTGCGCTTAATGATCAAGTTAAAGGATTCATCAAAGCCTGCGGAGAGTTCAGTGCTAGATAAGATGACGTTAATGGAATAAGCAGTATTTTATCTGTTAGAAAACAGAGCTTGCCTCAAAAACAGGGCCATCGACACAGACCTTTTTCATCTCGGTTCCTGTGTCAGTGGTGACTTTAACAACACATCCAGCGCAGCCGCCCACCGCACAGGCCATATACTCTTCCAGTGATACCTGACAAGGAATAGCATATTCCCTGGCCAATGCAGCTGTTGCAGCGAGCATGGGGTGTGGTCCACAGGCAAAGATTTCAATCTGATTACGTTTTTCCTGGCTCAGTGAATCTAGCCAGCAACCCGCAAGTTCTGATATGTAACCGTCGTAACATCCCGGGTAACCCTGCAGGCTAGCGAGTCGACTGGGTATTTCCCAGTCTTCGAGCAATGGCATGGAAGCAATAACGCCGTCTGGCATTCCCGGTGTCAGGATTGTTGAGGGTTGGGTCGTGAACGGAAAAGGGACTTCAGAGCCCATGATGACCAGGGGGGTAAAGGCTGCATTATTTTTTAAACTTTCTGCAAGGAATACCATGGGAGGAATGCCAACACCGCCCCCTATCAATAGAGGTCGTGAGCGCTCAGAGTGAACAGTGAATGGTTTTCCGATAGGCCCCATCAGGCTAATCGATTCTCCCGCTTTGCGTTTGGCGAGTTCTCTTGTCCCGACACCCACTGTCTTGTACAGAAAGTCCACTCGACCTTCCGCTGGATTGACCCGCATAATGGATAAAGGCCTTCGCATGGGGAGTGAAGGCGCGCACTGCAGGTGAGCAAACTGGCCGGCCATTGCGTGGGAGGCACAGTCTGGCGCTCTGACAGACAGAACGTATTGGTCTCCCTCATATTCGGTATGAGTAAGAATTAGCGCATCTTCGACAAAAATGGTATCTCGGTGGGAAGGGTGCATGGCGTGCTCAGAGATCGTTTTCAGCGTTAAAAATGATCTGCCCATCACGCAAGGTATAACGGACGTGGGCATTCATTTCCCACCCCATGAAAGGCGTGTTTTTCCCTCTGCTTTGCATTGTGTTATGACTCAATATCCAGGGTTTTTTCGGGTTGAAAATACAGATGTCAGCAATAGCACCTTCGCCCAGTTGTCCATAGGGAAGGTTAAGCATTTTTGCTGGCCCTTCAGTTAGTCTGGAAATGGCCTGAGAAAGCGAAAGCAGGCCGTCGTCGACAAGGCGTAGTGTGAGAGGAAGCAAGGTATCGAGGCCGGAGATGCCAGGTTCAGTGGCGGGGAATGGAGCTAGCTTTGCATCGGGTTCATGTGGCTGATGTCCCGAGCAGATGAGGCTTATTGCGCCTTCTGCCAGGCCAGTACGGAGACCATCCCGGTCGGACTGTGATCGTAAGGGAGGAATAAGGTGATAGTTGGAGTCAAAATTTCTTGTGTCAACGTCTGTCAGAAATAAATGTGGAATCGAACAGTCAGCACTGACTGAAATATTATCAAACATTGCGCGACCGACCATTCGCAGGGCGCGGCGGGTGGTTATATTGCAAAAATGAACGTGGGCACCGGTTTGTTCGACCAGTGCAATATCGCGGGCGACAGCGACCGTTTCCGATGCCTCTGGTATACCTGGGAGCCCAAGGCGAGTGGCGACGGGGCCTTCGTGTAAACAACCCTTTTCAGATAATGCATGGTCATCTGGGTAAACAAAAACAGTCAGGCCAAACGTTGATGCATATTCCAGGGCGCGGCGGGTGACCAGACTGGATGCCAGAGGTTGCTGCGCGTTACTGACTCCGATACAGCCTGCTTCCTGCAGGGCGGCCATTTCACTAAGCTGTTCACCTTTTAAGCCGCGGGTTAGGGCACCGACCGAGAATACGCGCGATTTAGCCGTTAGTTGCGCCTGATGTCTGATTAGCTCTACAACTGCCGGGGTGTCAACAACAGGGCTGGTATCTGGTCGACAGATGAGGGTGGTGATCCCGTTGGCAGCAGCACAACGGCATTCGCTATCAATCGTCGCTTTATGTTCATGCCCTGGTTCTCTCAGGTGCACCAGGGTATCGATCAGCCCCGGGATGACGGTTAAACCTGTTGCATTGATTGTCTGGTCAGCGCGGAAACCATCGGGTTTTTTTCCAATGGCAAGTACTTTCCCGTCGGCAATATAGAGGTTGGTGATTTCATCCCTGTTATTTGCCGGGTCGATGAGGCGACCGTCTTCGATAGCGAGTCGGATTGATTCAGACATCCTCCTCCCCCGTATTGTGTTGCATGGCCATCGACATGACAGCCATGCGGACGGCAATTCCATTCGTGACCTGTTGCAAAATAACCGAATGTGGGCCATCGGCAACCTGTGAATCTATTTCTACTCCTCGATTAATAGGGCCTGGGTGCATGACGGTCACATCCGGTTTAGCAATGGATAAGTTGTCATTGGTTAAGCCAAATAATCGGTAATATTCATGTTTGCCTGGCAGAGTAGCTCCGAGCATGCGCTCATTTTGCAGGCGTAACAGGATGATAACGTCAGCATCCTTAATTCCGTCGCGTAGATTATGATGGACATGAACGCCGAGAGACTCAATGCCAGCAGGTAGTAGTGTTCTTGGGGCAACAACCCTGACTTCACCGGTATTCAGAAGGTTCAATGCATTGATTTGTGAGCGAGCCACGCGTGAGTGCGAAATGTCGCCGACGATAGTCACTGTCAGCCGTCCAAAATCGGCCCCTTTTTCGCGGCGTATCGTAAACATATCCAGCATGGCCTGGGTAGGGTGAGAATGCCAGCCATCGCCAGCATTGATAACGCTAACATGCGGCTCGACATGATGGGCGATGAAATGCGAAGTGCCGCTGAGGGAGTGTCGGGTGACAAACATATCAACGTGCATGGCTTCGAGATTGCGCAGGGTATCTAGCAGTGTTTCACCTTTGCTGGTGCTTGATGCGTTTATATTGATGTTCAGAACATCTGCCGATAATCGCTTCGCAGCAAGTTCAAAGGTTGTGCGCGTTCGCGTACTGGGTTCGAAGAATAAATTAACGATTGTTTTACCGCGTAGTAGTGGCACCTTTTTAATAGACTGGGCGGAAACGCCAGCGAAAGATTCTGCCGTATCGAGGATCTCCTGTAGTAAGGCGGCATTGAGACCTTCGATAGAAAGAAAGTGACGCAAGCGCCCATCCTTTCTAATCTGTAAGCTTGCCTTTCTCATGCAGTCCTGTTTATCTCCAGTGATAGATTATCGGGTCCGTTCAATTTGATGTGCTCATCGTCTGCGAGTGTCAAATTAAGGCCAACAATATCAGCATCGATTGGTAATTCGCGGCCACTGCGTTCGACCAGTACGGCTAAAAGAATGGATGCCGGGCGACCATAGTCAAACAGTTCATTCATCGCGGCGCGAATGGTACGCCCTGTCTGAAGAACATCGTCAACCAGGATAATATGCTGGTCGTCGACGCTGAAAGGGAGTTGAGAGGGTTTTACCTGTGGGTTCATGCCGATACGGGTGAAGTCATCACGGTAAAAAGAAATATCAAGTTCGCCGAGGGGCTTTTCCAGCTTTGTCATGGCGTGCAACTGCTGGGCTATCCATACGCCGCCAGTGTGGATGCCCACCATGGCACTGTTTTTAAGATAGTCTTCCCCTAGCTCGGCTAGCTGGCCAGCCATTTTGTTTAATGCCAAAGGGATATCATATGCCTGATTCAAGCGCGAGCCTCCCGCATAAGCCAGTCCTGCAGAATGATACTTGCAGCAACAGCATCTACGCCAAATTTTTTCAGTGTTATGTTGTCAGTCATCGTGTTTTCAGCGGCATATGAAGACAGTCGTTCCTCAGCTCTATACACAGTCAGGCCTGTTCTGGTTTCAAGTTGGCCACAAAATTTTTCGGCAAAAAGTGTCATTGCCTGTTCCTTACCGTCCATATGATACGGTATTCCGACGACTAATGCGTCAGGCTCCCACTCGCCAATGAGCGCCTGAATTTCACACCAGTCGGGTTTTCCATGTTGACTATGTAGAGTGGACAAGGGAGTGGTCGATTGAGTGATAGCCTGTCCGGTAGCGACACCAATGCGCTTAGTACCAAAATCAAAACACAGCAGACTTTGAGGTTCGTTTTTGCGGTTTGTCATCTTGTTGCAATCAGGCGTGGCCTGGGCAACTGGAAATAAGATTGAGATCAACACCCAGTAGAGATGCAGAGGCAGCCCAGACATTCTCAGGCGCGGTTTCGAATACCAGCTCAGGTTCAGCAGGGCAGGTTAGCCAGCTATTTTCACCAATTTCCTGTTCCAGTTGTCCAGGCCCCCACCCCGCATACCCGATGGTGACGAGACTGCTTGCCGGTCCGTCACAGTGCGCAATGGCATTGAGTATATCGCTGGAAGCGGTGAGACCGATGACATCGGTAACGGCCAGGGTGGCCTGCCAGTTACCGAGCGGCTGATGCAGGACAAACCCTCGGTTTTGTTGGATAGGGCCACCGATATATACAGGCGTCTGATTCGCTTGTGCCAGTTGATCAGAAAATACCTCGCCCAGCGAGATGTCGGTTGGTCGGTTGATGACCAGACCAAAAGCGCCTCCGTCATTGTGTTCGCAAAGGTAAGTGACTGAGTGAGAAAAATTTAGATCCCGTAATGATGGCATCGCGATAAGTAAATGATTACTGAAGTTATTTCCCATATTTATCGCCCCTTTAACTGGTCACTGCTGAATACCCATGTCCTAATTATATGCAATTCATCAAAATCTTCACGGATATTTTCTGGGAAAACGGCATATGGAGCGGCAAGTTTGACAATTCTGATGGCAGCATCATCTAGAATTTTATGGCCCGATGGCTTAACTACGCGGATATCTTTGATGCTACCGTCGGCGAGAATGCCCACATCGACCAGCAAGCTTCCTGACAAATGTTGACGTTTCGCCGTATCTGGGTAATTGAGCGCGCCCACCTGCTCCACCTTGGCTACCCAACCTTGCATATAAGCGGCATATTTCAGCTCGCGTGTTCTGGAGGTGATATTTTTCTGGCGAGGCCGGTCAGAGTAGACTTTTCTCGACTGGTTAATCTGTTGATTTAACGAGAGCATTTCAAGGCTACGGTCAATCAGCTCTGAAGCACTGATTTCAGTTGCAGGGTCTTCTGGCGTTGGTTCCGAAGGGAGCGCTTGTTTCGCTTTTTTGTGGCGAGCGACGACCTGAATGCTTTGTCTGGTTTTCACAGGGGAGGCGGCGGCGATGGTTTCGGCGACCTGTGCTTCTTGCGGTAATACTCTCTCATCAGTATTCCCACCACCGTCCTGACTGGCTTCTGCCAGGTAGTCAGCTTTTTCTGGCGGGCTGTGCTGTTCTGCCGTATTGACCAACGTAATATCCAGTGTGGGTAGAGGGTTAGCCTCATTGTTTGCTGAATCCAGCGGGTTAAAAGTTGTTTGCAGGATGATGATGGCATGGATGGCAGTGGCGACTAACAGGGTCCATACCAGCCGGTCACTGGTTCGCGAAAATGCATTGTGGGTGTTAACACTAGACATGTGTAATCTGATAACTCCAGTCGTCTCAGTCTTCGCGTTTAGCGAGTTGTTGTTCGATAACATCCATTAAATCCCCTGCGATATCAAGCCCATATTGTTTATCCAGTTCACGGATACAGGTGGGGCTGGTGACATTGATTTCGGTGAGATAGTCGCCAATCACATCGATACCCGCAAATAATAAACCCCGTTTCTGCAATTCGGGCGCGACTTGTTCACAGATCCAGTAGTCTCGTTCAGTGAGTGGTACGCCTTCTCCGCGACCGCCCGCCGCCAAATTTCCTCGGGTTTCACCTTTGGCAGGAATTCTGGCAAGCGCGTAGGGAGCGGGCTTGCCGTTTACCAGTAAAATACGCTTATCACCTTCGGTGATCTCAGGAATAAAGCGCTGAGCCATCATCATTTGCTTGCCATGTTGGGTTAATGTTTCCAGGATGACGCTGAGGTTTGGATCACCTGCCTTGATCCGAAAAATAGAAGCGCCGCCCATACCGTCTAGTGGTTTCAGGATAATGTCCTGATATTCTTCAAAAAACTGTCGGAATCGTGCGGGGTCTCTGCTAACCAATGTCGGCACACAACATTGTGGGAACCAGGCAGTGAATAATTTTTCGTTACAGTCACGCAGGGACGATGCTCTGTTGACGACGAGAACACCTTCTTCTTCAGCGCGTTCGAGTAAGTAAGTCGAATAAAGGAACTCCATGTCAAAAGGCGGATCTTTACGCATAAGAATGACATCAAGCTCTGACAGGAACTTGTCGCTCTGGTCAGAATACGTGAACCATTTATCATAATCATCAAAAACCTTCAGCTGGCGTGTCGCGGCCGCAGCGCGGCCCTCCGTCAAAAAAAGGTCACACTGTTCCATGTAAAACAATTCCCAACCACGCGCCTGGGCAGCCAGTAACATGGCGAAGCTACTGTCTTTAGTGATTTTTATGGATTCAATTGGATCCATAACAATACCGATTCTTATTGCCATATAGATTTCCGCTTTTTCTCGTGTATTACAGCAACCTACATAAAGTTTGCTGGCATCTGGACGATAGGCTCAAGTAGTCATAATTGTAACGCAAATTAGACTAATGACGTGGATTTTGTCCACTCGATCTAACGGTAAATGGGGTCGTAGTAATTGTATGCAGACAATTCTTGATATTGAAGACAATGAAATTCTGGAACAGCTGGAAGCGAAAGAAGATGCTGTTAGTCAGGGGGCCATGTCTTCATACAAAGTAATGATTATTGATGATAGCAAAACGATTCGGCGAACAGCTGAAACGCTGTTGAAAAAAGAAGGTTGCCAGGTAGTGACGGCAACGGATGGTTTTGAAGCGTTAGCAAAGATAGTGGAAGAAAAACCCGACATCATTTTTGTCGACATCATGATGCCGCGACTGGATGGTTATCAAACCTGCGCTCTGATCAAAAATAATCAGGTGTTTAGAGAAACGCCTGTCGTTATGTTGTCGAGTAAGGATGGTCTGTTTGACAGAGCACGAGGACGGATTGTCGGGTCGGACCAATACCTGACAAAACCATTTACCAAAGATGAATTGCTGGGCGCCATTCGTCATCTTGTTGGGGAGCAATAAGACGATATGGGACACAGGATTCATCAGCATATGTTTGGAGAAAGGTAATGGCACGGATACTCATCGTTGACGATTCCCCTACCGAAACGCATATTCTCAAAGGGATATTGGAGAAGAATGGTTTTGATACGGATACAGCTGAGAATGGCCTGGAAGGGCTCGCTCGAGCGAAAGAAATTCGCCCAGACCTCATTCTAATGGATGTGGTTATGCCGGGTTTGAATGGTTTTCAGGCAACCAGAAAATTAACGCGGGACCCAGAAACTGCGTCAATTCCCGTGATTATTGTTACAACCAAGGATCAGGCCACGGATAAAATGTGGGGAATGCGACAGGGTGCCAGTGACTATGTTACCAAACCCATTGCCGAACAGACCCTGGTTGAAAAAGTAACAACTGCCCTTGCGGGATAGGTGAATAAGGATGAATACCGTTACGGAAAGAACAGCCGTTCAAAGCCTGTCTCAACTCGAAGCGCTGTGTGAAGAGCATGCGGTCAGTTTGCCACAACAAAATGAAGTTGATCTGAAATGGTCGGGTATTGGCTATCGGCTGGGCGATTTGCAGTTAGTTTCTTCGTTAGGTGAGGTTGTTGAAGTCCTGCCGCTGCCTTCGTTATTTAAAGTACCCAGGACAAAACCCTGGGTACGCGGCATGGCTAATATCCGCGGTAATTTGCTGCCTGTTATGGATTTACAGGCCTACCTTAACGGGGTGAACACCCGGCTATCCCCAAGCAGTCGTGTGCTGGTGGTGAATGACAATGGCATTAATGCAGGGTTGATAGTGGATGACGTTCTAGGCTTGCAGCACTTCGTAATGGATTTTAAATGCGATGAAATTCCTGGGGCTAATCAGGAAATTCAGCAATATCTCATGAAGGGATTCCGGGTCGGTAACGATTATTGGGGTATCTTCAGTATGAAAAAACTAACTGAATCAACAGAATTTTTGCAGGCTGCAATTTAGCAGCCATGAGTGTTTAAGGATAAGTAATGATGTCAGGAGAATGTAAATGAGTGCGAACAAGCTATCAAATTCGTTTGAAGAAGGGAATTCAGGGATCACGATAACGCTCGTGGTTCTGGTCGCATCGTTGTTAGCAATGGTTTCTGTGTTTTGGTATGTGGATCGACAGGGAAATTACCAGCGCGAGCACCTTGAGTACGCGAGTGAGCAACAGGTGTTGTCGCAACGGATTGCTAAGCATGCGTTAGAGGTTTCTACTGGATCTGGTAGTGGGGTAGAAGCGCTGAGCCGCTACAGAAATCGTTTTGGCCAAATCATTGAGTTTGAGAAAAACGGTAATTCGGTAACAGGATTACCCGCAAGTTCAGGCGCTCAGTCAGAAGGCCTGGCTGAGATGGGTCGTGTCTGGGAAACATTCGAAAGTAATGTGGATGTTGTCCTGGGCGGGCAGGAAACTGTTCAGGCAGTGGCAGATATTGGTGGCGTTGTCACTGATATTATGCCGAAACTACAGGCTCTGGATGAGGAAATTGTGGATTTGCTGTTTGAGAAAGGCGCAAATACATCTAAAATCAAAAAGGCAACACGCCAGTTAATGCTCAGCCAGAGAATTGTAAATAACGTCAATCATGCGTTAAGTGGTGATGATGTTGAGCTTGCAATTGCGAAATTTTCAGAAGATGTTGACGAATATGGTCAGGTTTTAGAAGGGATGGTACAAGGAAATAATGTGGCGCAGAAAGTCTCGAATGAAGACATACAGAACCGCCTGCTGGAAACAACCATATTATTCAAAACGATCACTGATAATGTCGGTGAGTTGCTTGATATGTCTGATGGCTTGCTGGAAATTCAGGGTGCCGCCCGGAAAATGACTATTCAGAGTGATGAGTTATTTTCGCGTGCAGGTAATCTGAAGGCATTATATGCGTCTTCAACTATTAGCCCGATATTGGCCTATTTGTTTGGGGCGATTGCGCTCGGTGCCCTGTTTGTTCTTGCCGCGTTGTTCTACCGGTCACAGAAAAAAGGCCAGGAAGAAGAAATGCGCCGTCGTCAGTTT
This sequence comes from Gammaproteobacteria bacterium, assembly GCA_036478835.1. Lineage (GTDB taxonomy): Bacteria > Pseudomonadota > Gammaproteobacteria > DSM-19610 > DSM-19610 > JAZGER01. Next base: position 20,811 of record JAZGER010000182.1, read on the forward strand.
GCAGAAAGAGAAATCCAGGCAAACGAGAAAGCGATCGTACGGTTGCTCGATGAGATGGAGAGCCTGGCAGATGGTGATTTGACTGTTCAGGCAACAGTAACAGAAGAATTCACTGGTACCATTGCTGATGCCGTGAACTTTGCGATTGATGCATTACGTGAAATGGTCGCAACGATCAATAAAACGTCCGAGCAGGTTTCCAGTGCTGCCAGGATGTCAGAATCCACCGCTAAAAACCTAACCCAGGCCAGTCAGCATCAGTCCCAGGAAATATCCAATGTGACTGATTCGATTCGTGAAATGGTGGGTTCGATTGAAGAAGTTTCCGGTGCTGCCAGTGAGACTTCCACTATGGCTTTACAGTCTGTTGATATTGCCAAGAAAGGTGGGGAGACGGTTAAGCGTAGTATTCAGGGTATGGACGAAATTCGAGAAACCATTCAGGAGACCTCCAAACGGATTAAGCGACTGGGCGAAAGCTCCCAGGAAATTGGTGACATTATTGAGCTGATAAATGATATTGCGGAACAAACTAATATTCTTGCCTTAAATGCTGCGATACAGGCTGCCATGGCGGGAGAAGCAGGACGAGGGTTTGCTGTCGTAGCCGATGAGGTTCAACGACTAGCTGAGCGATCTAGCAATGCGACAAAACAAATTGAAGCGTTAGTTAAAACGATTCAAACAGACACCCATGAGGCGGTTATTTCAATGGAACAGAGTACTGCCGGTGTCGTGAGTGGTGCGCATCTGGCCGAGGATGCAGGGCAGGCTTTGGACGGTATTGTGAATGTGTCTGAAAACCTTGCTGAATTGATACATAATATATCGAATGCAGCACAGCAGCAGTCCAAAGCGGTGTCGGGAGTGTCCGAGACAATGCATGTTATTCAGGAAATTACTTCCCAGACGTCTGAAGGAACAATCGAAACGGCAGACTCTATTGGTCATCTGACTGCTTTAGCTGAAGATATGAGTAGATCAGTCGCAGGGTTCAAGTTGCCAAAAGTTGCCGGTTAGATTCTGCCTACTTCAATAAAAGGCGAGGCGATTAATGCTTGATATAACTGTAGTCGATGTAGAGATTTCTGATTTGGTGTCAGACTTGCAGGTTGAGCAATTTGCCTGCTATCAAATAGGCCAGGTCGGAATGCCAAGGAAAAAAAATGAAACAAGCGAATGACTTCAGCATGTTGACCTGGGTCAGGCAAGAGCTCGGTGAGGTGTTTGCTAGCGCGCGTCAAGCCGTGGAAGATTCTAGTGAGCGGCCTGCAGATTTCTCCTATCTGGATTTACTTTCGGGCTATCTAAAACAAATAAAAGGAACGCTGAAAATAGTTGAGGTGAATGGTGCCAACCATCTCATCGATGAAGTCCAGCATCTTGCGGATGCAATACGCGATGGTGGCGTGTCGGATAAAGATAATGCTTATCATTCCCTGATGCAGGCATTGATACAGTTGCCTGAGTATCTAGACTGTCTGGTTGCAGGTGTGCGAGATTTGCCAGTTGTTCTGCTGCCAATGATTAATGAAATGCGTGTGCTTCGAGGGGAAGGGCTTCTTTCAGAAGCGACTATGTTTTCACCCGATTTTTCTGTTGTTTTGCCTGATGAAGTGACCTGTACCCGGCTAGATGACAATCTGAGAAAACATGCAAAAGAGCTCAGGCGAGAATTTCAGATAGGATTGCTGGGGTTTTTACGTGAGCAGAACCCTGTGCCACCTTTGACCCTGCTTCATAAGCTACTAACCACAGCCATGCAGGTTTCTGAGCGACCAGATATCGCACGTTTATGGTGGATCGGGTCGGCTGTTGTTACTGCATTAAAAGAAGGTTCCGTTAGTCAGGATGCTACCGTCAAAGTGTTACTTGGTCGGCTGGATCTTTGTTTAAAGAGAATTGCAGAAGAGGGTGAGGATGTTTTGTCAGGCCCAGAGGTCGATGGTCTGTGCCGTGGTCTGTTGTATTGCCTGGGGCAGTCAGCTTCTAGTGATCAAACTGTTCAGAAGGTCAGAGAGTTATTTGCGCTGGATGACTTGTTACCACGTGAAGATGAGCTAAAAATTATTAGTAGTCGAATGTCCGGAAAAAATTGTGAGTTGTTTGACACCGTCGGACAGATAATTATTTCTGAATTAGAAAGCCTAAAAGATACGTTAGATATTCTGATGCGCAACGCTGACGGCGATCAGACGAATGATATCCCCGCAATCAACTTAGATATGAGCACGCTCTCAGATACATTAGGGATGCTGGATCTCAATGTTGAACGTGAGCTGATTCTGGATAAATCAGCCCAGTTGGAGCGATATATTTCTGGAGCTGAGAAGCCTCAGATAGAACAGTATATCGATATAGCCGAATCCTTACTGCAGGTGGAGAGTGTGATTCGTCATCTTTCTAGCAGAGATAAGCTAACCGTCACTACTGGGCCTGGAGGGCTTGCAATAGCGGAGGATCACGAATTCGATCAGGTGAAATCCGTTGTTTTTACCGAGGCGCTTGCTGATTTGAGTCGCGCAAGAGAATTGCTATCACAAGGCATGCTGGATCAGGATAGTCAGGGAATGCCAGATGCCGTTCGCTTGCTAAGCCAGGTAAAGGGCGGCCTGTTACTCCTGGAGGAAGAAAGAACGGCATCTGTTGTTGGCAAGCTCGAAACCTATCTGCGACAGGGATTAAAGAGTAATGAATGGTTGCCCCCTGCTGATGAGCGAGATTCGCTAGCTGACGCTTTATGCGGAGTTGAGTTATATCTTGAAGGTCAACGCACAGGCACCTCTGTTAAGCAGTCGTTACAGGTTGCAGAGCAGCGCGTTGCTGCATTATTACCGCTCTCTGATATTGACGTTGAGTCGGTGCCCAGGTCATTGGTTGCGGATGAGAGCATAACTGAAGTTGATGTTACAGGTGGCATCGATTACAACCATGAACAGCAGGCGCCTTCTGCGCTGCCATCGGGTGACCTGGAAAATTTTAATCATCAATATGAATCCGAGCTTGAAGATTTCCCTGTGCTGTCTGGCGAAATAGATGATGAGATACTGGAAATATTTGTTGAGGAAGCCGAAGAGGAAATAGCGGCGATTACTGGAAGCTTGCCTGCCTGGAAATTAGCTAAGGATCAGGAAATCCTGGAAACAATCAGGCGTTCTTTCCATACTTTAAAAGGGAGTGGCAGACTGGTTGGTGCCATTCGTATGGGTGAGTTTGCATGGGTCATGGAAGACTTGCTAAATAAAGTAATGCAAGATGATGTAATTGTTGATGATGAATTGCATTTTTTTCTAGAGCAAACAGTGCCTTCTCTTGAAGAGTTGCTTGAGCAGTTAAAATCTGGGTCTCCTCTTACACACTCAGTTGCCGCCTTAATGGAGAAAGCCAATCATTTTTCTATGTCGCAGTTATCTGCGGATGAGGATGATCTGGAAGCGTCTGTATTTAACCTGTCTCTGGGCGCGGATGTAAATACTGGTAATGACGAAGTTTTGCCTGAGTTCTCAGGTGATATTGATGATCTAAATGAAAGCTCCTTGCTTGATCCCGTTCTGATGAGTATTTTCCGTGAAGAGACGCAATCACATTTATCAGTTATTGATTCATTTATTCAGGCGCAGGATTGTCAGGTTACTGATGATTTATTAAGAGCGCTGCATACATTGCGTGGCAGTGCCAAAATGACGCAGGTCGAAGAAATCGATCTGCTCTCTGGAAAGCTTGAACGATTGTTTAAGAAGCTGAGTGAGCAGGAAGGTAACTTACCTGGTTTCAGCTATGGTTTGCTTGAGCGCGGCAGGGAATATATTTCAGATTTTCTGGAGCAGCTGCCAGGTGATATTAAAAAGCCTGATGGGTTTGATGATTATATTTACCTGCTCGAACAGGAAACCCTGGCAACGGCTGCACCCGAAATAAATGTTAATCACGAGGGAAATGAACCGTTTGCCGAAGAAGAATTTGACGCTGGACAGGAGATGCCTGATGCGACCTTTGCAGCCGATCCTTATTCTCACTGTGATACTGAATTGTTGCCAATTTTTCTTGATGAAGGTGAGGAGTTGCTTGGCCGTATTGATGCAACACTTGCCGTTTGGTCTTCTTCAGTTGGTGATACGGAAGTCACTGATCGGCTTTTGCGTGAGCTGCATACGTTGAAAGGCAGCGCAAGAATGGTGAGTTTGCCACCCATTGCTGAACTTGCTCATTCGATGGAGTCACTGATTGTTGATGTTTCCCTGTTTAATGCGCAGGACGATGTCGAATCAATTGCCTGCATTCAGGTGGCGCATGACAGGCTGCACAATCAACTGGAATTACTTCAGCTGCGCGAGCCATTACGAAATTGCGATGCGCTTTTAGATAAACTTCAGGCGACTCAAATACGATTAAAAGCTGACCAGATGCCTGGGAAGGAGAAAAAGGATCGTGAGGCAGTTGATCCAGAGTTGCTCAATATATTTATAGAAGAAGCTGAAGATATCCTGAATCTCTCAGAATCAACGTTGCAACGCTGGAAGGCAGATCCCCACGACCTTTCTCTTGTCGCCGAGTTGCAAAGAGAGCTGCATACTCTGAAGGGCGGGGCCAGGATGGCGGATGTGAGTGAGGTAGGGGACCTGGCACATGCGATTGAATCTTTACTCGTTCAGGCGACAAGGGGAAGGCTTCCATCTTCAGATAACTTATTTATTATTCTCGAGCGGTCAATTGACCGTTTGTCGACGATGATCGCCTGTCTGCGTCATACTCAGCCTTTGCCAGAAACAACTGACCTTATTCACTACCTGGCCGCGTTAGACCGGGGTGAGGCGATTGAAGTTAAAGCGACCGAGCCAGTGGATAAAAATACCGAGTCTGAAAAAAGCTTTGTTGACCGTAGAAAGTCATTAAGGGTTTCACATGAGCTTGTTCGTGTGCGTGCAGATATGCTGGACCAGCTGGTCAATCATGCCGGTGAAGTGAGTATTTATCGCTCGCGTTTAGAGCAGCAGATAGGTTCGTACCGCTTTAACATGGGTGAGATGGATCAGACGATTCATCGTCTCAGGTCACAGTTACGCAAGATGGAAATTGAAACAGAGGCGCAAATCCTGTTCCGTTACGAAAAGGATGAGTCTGCGAGTGATTTTGATCCTCTGGAAATGGATCGATATTCGCAACTACAGCAATTATCTCGCTCTCTCATGGAAAGCGTTGCCGATCTTTCAAGTATACAGGGCATGCTCGATAATATTACGCGTGAATCAGAAACGCTCCTGTTGCAGCAGTCAAGGGTAAGTTCTGATTTGCAGGAAGGATTGATGCGGACACGTATGGTCCCGTTTTTGAGTCTTGCGCCGCGTCTGCGACGTATCGTCAGGCAAACGTCAGAAGAGCTAGGTAAGCGTGTCGAGCTTGCATTTAGTGGCGGAGAAGGTGAGCTTGACCGAACTGTCATTGATAGAATCATAGCGCCAATCGAGCATATGCTAAGAAATGCAATTGCTCATGGATTAGAAAAGCCAGCAACAAGAGTAGCGCTTGGTAAACCAGAAGTCTGCTGTTTGAATATTGATTTTAGTCGCGACGCATCCGATGTGGTGCTGCGGATTTCTGATGATGGTGCTGGAATTGATATTGCAAAGGTACGTGATCGTGCGGTTATGAAAGGGATAGTTGAGCATGATACTGCCCTAACGGATCAGGAGATATTGCAACTGATTCTTGAAAGTGGCCTGTCAACTGCAGACGAAGTTACTCAGGTAGCGGGTCGTGGGGTAGGTATGGACGTTGTGAACAGCGAGGTAAAACAGCTGGGTGGTTCTCTAAAAATAGAATCCGAGAAAGACAGGGGCGCTGCGTTTGTCATCAGACTGCCGTTTACTGTCGCGTTGAATAATGCTTTGCTGGTTGATGTTGGTGAGGACAGTTACGCCATTCCATTAACGAATATACAGGGTGTCGTGCGCGTGCAAAAAGACGAGTTGCGTAAATATTACGATAACAAGTCGGAACTGCTTGAGTATGGTGGGCAGAAGTATGAAGTGCATTATCTCGGGGAGTTACTGGGAACACATAGACCCGTTTTTTCAGCAATGAAAAACACGGAGTCGTTACTGTTGGTCAACTCTAAAGATTATTCCGTTGCGTTACAGGTCGACAATCTTAGTGGAAGCCGAGAGATTGTTGTTAAATCTGTCGGGCGTCAAATCAGTACTGTGCATGGTGTTTCTGGAGCAACTATTCTGGGCGATGGACGTGTCGTTATGATACTGGAGTTGGCGCCTTTGCTCAGAATTGGGGCGTCCTTAATGGCTCAGGTCGATGAACTGTTGCAAGAACCTGTGTCGAGTGATGAAACAACGGTTATGGTTGTTGATGATTCAATTACTGTTCGTAAGGTGACAGGCCGCCTGCTGCAAAAACAGGGTTTTCAGGTGGTGACAGCGCGAGATGGTATTGATGCTGTTGCGCGTCTGCACGAAGTCATACCCGATATTATTCTTACAGATATTGAAATGCCAAGAATGGATGGTTTTGAGCTGTCGGCCTATATACGAAATGATTCGCGATTGAAGGACGTGCCTATCGTTATGATTACGTCTCGTGCAGGTCATAAGCATCGACAGAAAGCCATTGAAATTGGAGTGAATGAATATCTGGGGAAACCTTTCCAGGAGAGCGACCTCATGGACACCATTCGCCAGTTTGTTGTATCAGAACCTTACGGGAACGGATAAGAAATGCTTGCTAGGCAGCAATTGAGTAATCAAGTTTCACTACAGCCGCGCAAAGTTGTCGTCTTGCGTGCTTCTGTTGGTGGTGCAGTCATGCTCCGTCGTTTTTTTGAGCGATTGCCTGTTGATTTCTCTTTCGCATTTATAATAGTGATGCCAATAGCCGATGAATTCTCCGATCACTTCATAGACAGGATGTCAGATATTAGTGGCCTGGAAGTTAAACGGCCGGTTATCGGAAACCGGTTGGCTGCTAATCACTGCTGGTTGTTGTCAGAAGATGATCAGATCTCATTTTCGCAGGATGGTGCGCTTGACTGGATTGAACATAGTAGCCAGCGCTCTGCCCGCCATTCTATTTTAAATGAAGTCGCCAGTGTTTTTGGGAAAGATTCAGGTGCGATATTCCTAAGCGGAGACTCTGCTGATATTGCCGATGGTTGTCGAGTGTTAGTGAGCCATGGAGGTTTTGTTTTTGCGCAGTCTGCAGACAGCTGTGTTGTTTCTGGTTTGTCGGATGCTGCCAGAGATTCGGAGTGTGTCGAGGTTTGTGGCACACCGGAGGAGTTGATGTATGCTCTGCATCAACGGTACCAGGTATCAAACTCGTTATTATGCTAGAAGACGTTACTCACAAGGAGTCGAGTGTGAATACAGACGCTATATCAAATGCGGTTCGTAGTCTTTGGGTGCCATTACAGGGCGCTAATATCCTTATCCCGAATATCGCTATTATAGAGGTCATTGGGTACAGGCCATATGAGCTGATTGACTCAACGGATGACTGGATGATGGGGTCTTTGCGTTGGCGAGGAAAATATCTGCCGGTTGTTTCGATGGAAAGTTTATGTGGAGAAGGGTTGCCTGTAAGCACAGGCTCATCACGTTTGGCAATTATTAATTCTACTCGGAGTGATACAGCGATAGACTTTTTCGCCGTTGTTACTGCAGATATACCCCGCCTGATACATGTGAGTGAGGGCATGGCTGATGTGTCCGATCAAGAGGATGAATTGTCTGATACGGTTATCTGTAAGGTTACTGTAGATAATGAGGAGGCCATTATCCCTGACCTGGAAAAAATACAGTTGAGAGTTAATTCTGCCTGGCTGAATTTGATTTAATCTGAGGCTCCCTAACTCCAGGCTGTCAGGCGAAATCCCCCCAAAGCGTTTGCATTGCACTCAATGTGACCAGGGCCGCTGTTTCTGTTCGAAGAATTCTCGGCCCTAGCGCAACCCCGATAAAGCCCTGTTGTAAGCAGTGTTTGATTTCTTCATTATTTAGCCCGCCTTCAGGGCCAATAAGAATACATATTTTTCCCTCAGGTTTATCGATTGACGGCAGCGTCAGTTGAGCAGTCGGGTCGAGTACCAGCTTTAATGCGAAATTGTTTTGCGTACTGCACCAGTCAGTCAGCGAAATGCACGGCTGAAGTTTGGGGATTATTGTTCGCCCGGACTGTTCGCTGGCTGACTGAATGATACCTTCCCAGTGACTCATCCGTTTTGTTAATCTTTTAACGTCCAGCTTCACCTGGGTTCGTGAGGTCATAAGAGGGATGATTTCATTCACACCCAGTTCGACGGATTTCTGTAAAGTGTAGTCCATTCGACTGCCGCGCGAGACGCCCTGAGCGAGGGTGATTAAAAGCGGGGATTCTCGAGAGATATTGATGCCTTGAAGAATGCAGACAGTAACAGAATTTTTTTGAACAGTTTTGAGGTGGCCATGATATTCACCCTTCTTTCCATTGAACAAAATGATTTCAGCCCCCGGTTGAAGGCGAAGAACATTGGCTAAATGATGGCTGCTGGTTTTTTCCAGGTTGACAGTTTGACCTACTGCCAGGGGTTGCGTAGTGAATATTCGCGGACTACGCATCTCCGTATTGTCTGCGGCGTAGGGCGTAGTAAAGAACAGGTATAACCAGTAACGTCAGAAGAGTGGAAACCAGTATTCCGAAGATCAGGCTGATCGCAAGACCACTGAAAATAGGGTCATCGAGTATAAACAGAGCGCCTAGCATGGCAGCCAGCCCAGTCAAAATGATGGGCTTGGCGCGAATCGCTGCCGCCTGTATGACGGCTTCTTTTAGCGTTGTACCTGTCTTTACTGTTTGATCAATAAAGTCGACCAGTAAAATAGAGTTGCGAACAATAATGCCTGCGAGTGCAATCATTCCGATCATGGAGGTTGCTGTAAACTGCGCACCGAGTAGGGCATGGCCCGGCATAACACCTATGATGGTTAGTGGTATCGGCGCCATGATGATAAGTGGTACCAGATAGGATTTGAATTGGGCAACAACGAGTAAATAAATAAGCAATAATCCGACAGAATACGCAATGCCCATATCCCGAAAAGTTTCATAAGTAATTTGCCATTCACCATCCCATTTCAGGCTATAACGGTAGGGGTTGTCAGGTTGAGTAACGAACGTTTGATCCATGATCCTGTTATTGATCTCGGTGTTTTTCAATTGCCCATAAATATCAAACAGGCCATAGAGTGGGCTATCCAGGTCGCCTGCCATGTCCCCTGTTACGTAGACGACAGGTAACAGGTCTTTATGGTAAATCGAAAATTCACGCGTACTCGGTGTAAGTTGTATGACTTCCGACAGGGGGACAAGCTGGCCGTTCATGCTACGAAGTTGCAGGGTTAGCAGATTGTTGATATCCGCGCGTTCAATCTTTGAAGCCTGAATCCGAACCGGAACAGGGTATTTCCCATGGTCACTGTGCAGATACGTGACATCTTCACCATTGAACGTAGCGGCCAGCGTTTCTACCACATCTTTTTGAGAAATGCCCAGTCTGGCAGCACGGCTGCGATCAATCTGGATAATTGTTCTGTCGGAAGGGTATTCAACGCTGTCATCGACATCCACAATGTTATCAGTCTGCTCAAACACTTGTCGTAGTTGTTTAGCTACATCGATTTGGCCGGCATAATCCAGCCCGTAAATTTCGGCAACCAGCGGTGAAAATACAGGCGGCCCAGGCGGAACTTCAACGATTTTAACATTGGCATCGAAACGCTGACCAATTGCCTGTAGCGGCTCTCGGACTGCCGCCGCGATTTCATGACTCTTTCTCTTTCTGTCATGCTTGTCGACAAGATTAACCTGAATATCACCAGTGTGCGATTGCTTGCGCAAATAATATTGGCGTACTAGTCCATTAAAATTAATCGGTGCTGCGGTACCTGCGTAAGCCTGGTAATCAGTGATCTCTGGTACCGTTTCCAGATGCGTTGCCAGGGCATCCAGAGTAGCCGACATATGCTCAACCGTGCTGCCTTCTGGGAGATCAACGATCACCTGGAATTCAGACTTATTATCAAATGGTAGCATTTTCAGGACGACCAGCTTCATGCCTGCAAGACTGAGAGAGGCGGCGATCAGCAAAAGAATGACCAGGCCGAGAAAAAACCGGTTCCACGCGCTGCGAAGAAACGGAGATATTAATTTTGATGATAGCCGATGCAGTTTGCCTGGGGTTTTTTCAGCGTCAATATGATGGTGCTGCGGGAAGGGTAAAAAACGATGACACATCCAGGGTGTGACGGTAAACGCAATGGCCAGCGAAATGATCATACCGAAGCTGGCATTAATCGGAATTGGGCTCATGTACGGCCCCATCAGGCCGGTGACAAATGCCATTGGCAGTAACGCTGCAATCACTGCAAAGGTTGCTAGAATTGTCGGGCCGCCGACTTCATCGACAGCCGCAGGAATAGCTTCCCTGAGGGATGTGGCGCCCAGTTGTAAGTGCCTGTGAATATTTTCAACAACGACGATGGCATCATCGACAAGAATGCCAATTGAAAAGATTAACGCAAACAGTGATACCCGGTTGAGTGTAAAGCCCCAGGCCCAGGATGCGAACAACGTCATTGCCAGCGTGATAATGACGGCCGTGCCAACAATCATGGCTTCTCGCCAGCCCAGAGCGATCAAAACGAGCATCACCACCAGCGCAGTGGCAAACATGAGTTTTTTAATTAAGGTTTGCGCTTTGTCGTTGGCCGTTGTGCCGTAGTTTCGGGTGACCGAAATATTGACATTGTCCGGGATGAATACGCCACGTAACTGTTCGACCCGTTGCAGAACGTTATCAGCAATCTGTACAGCATTCGTGCCTGATTTCTTCTCAATGGCGATGGTGACTGCAGGGTAGGCAACATGTTTCGCGCTGTTATTTTCCGATGCAGGACCATTATAGTGCCAGACGAGTTGCTCAGGCTGATCTGGCCCGGTTTGTATTTTTGCGACATCTTCAAGATAAACAGGGGCGCCCTCACGCATGCCGACGACGAGCGCCGCAAGATCCGATGCCTGACTGAGAAAAGTACCCGCGTCAACCAAAACTTCCTGGTTGTCTTGAACGGATACTCCGGCATCCAGTACGCGATTGGCACTGGTCAACGCAGAGCGAAGATCGTTCAGGGTAATACCGGCGCTGGCACATTTTTGCGGGTCAAGGATAACTTTCGTGAGGTGTCCCGGGCCGCCAATGGTGTAGATGCCCCGCGTGCCGGGAACACGTTTTAACTCAGCTTCAATCGTATGAGCAACCCGTTCAAGCTCATAGCCACCCGTCTGGGGGTCATCTGACCAGAGGGTGAGTGATAGCATCGGGACATCGTCGATGCCCATGGGTTTAATTAAGGTAGGGCCTGCGCCGAGGCTGGCAGGTATCCAGTCCTGATTGGAGTAAATAGCATTATACAGTCGAACAATCGCTTCAGTGCGTTCTTCCCCGACTTCATATTCTACAGAGAGTAATGACATGCCTGGCTGGGAGGTAGAGTAAATGTGCTTTACGCCAGCGATTTCAGATAACACCTGCTCGGCTGGCGTGGTGATCATGTGTTCTACTTCACGTGCACTGGCACCCGGAAAAGGGATAAAGACATTGGCGAAGGTCACATCGATTTGGGGTTCTTCTTCGCGTGGTGTCACCAGCACGGCAAACAGTCCCAGCAGGAAAGCTGCCAGGGCAAGTAACGGCGTGATTTCTGAGTTTTGAAAAGCTTTTGCGATGTGTCCTGATGGGCCCATACTGTTTATTCCTGTGACTGGCTTTTCAGTTTTTCTGCAGCGGTAATCGGGTTGAGTAGAATCACCTCACCACGACGCAAACCCGCCAGTATTTCAACGCCCTGCTGAGTGGTACGCCCGGTTCTTACCTGGCGTAAGCGGATTTTTTCATCTTCAGTCAATATATAGACTGCAGTGAGTTCACTGCGCTGAACCAGCGCCGATTCAGGAATCAGCAGGCGTTGTGTCTGTTCGAGTGGGAAGCCGACTTTAACCAGGGTGCCAGGGTAGAGATTGTGCTGACCGACAGGCAGTTCGATGCGGGTTCGAAAGCTATTGTTGCTTTCGTTGGCGACCGGAAATAGCGTGATTTTACTCGACACCAGAGGGCTTGAAATTGCGTTCCCGGGGTAAATGTGAGCCATTTGATTTTCACGGATGCGGTGAACAAATTTTTGCGGCACCCAGGTATTCACGCGTAATTTTTCCAGGGAAATGCCGGACATGAGCGGTTTGCCTATGGTGACCGTTTCACCCACCTCTACCAGACGCTGGGTGACAATCCCCGAATAAGGTGCCCGAACAAGGGTTTTTTCCATCTGCTCCTGTGCCAGGGAATAGTTTCCCTGAGCAGAGTCAACGCGTGCCTTAGCGGCTTTATGGTTGGCTTCTGCTTTATCAAGCTGAGATTTCGAAACGAGCTTGTCTTTGAAAATGCGTTGAATGCGTTTATATTCAGCCGCCGCGTTACTCAACAGTGCCTGGGTTTCCGAGAGCCGGGCTTTTGCCGTTTTTAGCGATGCGGCCTGGTCGCGGTTTCGGAAACGAAGAATCTCCGTACCCTGGGAAACGTAATCGTCGATATCGACGAAAATCTTTTCTATTCGGCCCGAGACCTCAGCCGAGATTGTTGCCTGGTGAACGGCCTCAACTGTTCCATCAAATAACTGTTCATTAGCAACAAGCTGACTTTGGACAGTCAGTGTTTGCAGGGCAGGGG
>JAZGER010000183.1:0-3186 GCA_036478835.1 Gammaproteobacteria bacterium
TTAAAATCCTGAATTTGTTCAGTAATGATAGAATAAACAATTGTAAAATCAATCTTATTATAGCCATGCACAGCAATATTGCGAAAACCCACTGCCCTCTTCATATTGCTAGCTGTTTGCTGATTGATGATATTTAAATCGCACAGGGTATCAAAGACCTCTCCCATACTGGCAGGGGGGACGCGCTTCAGTATTCGATAGTATATGTGACCCAATATCCACGCAAACCTGAATGGCGCGCGTCAGATTAAGTACGATGATATCCTGTAGATCAATGTCGGATAACAGCTGCTCGAGAGCATCTGGCCTTTTAGCTTCAATTCTATTCAGACAGTGTCGCAAAGACTCCAGCTTCTCTATGATTACATCCCGATCCATGCCTGCCTTCGCTCTCTTAAAATTCTTTGATGATAGGGAAGGAAGTCTGCCCTGTCTAAAAGATTTTTTGTCAACAACTGGGCAAAACATGTATTACTTCCAGAGATGCGTTTACCCCTGGTCAAAATTTGCCCCAATAAGGGTTGCCCTGCCAACCCGATATCAACCAGATCAACCGACCTGCCTGTTTGCAGAGCCAGATCCTCTATGAGCTGTTTTTTTAGCGCCATATCGACTGACTTATCCGTTAATACAGCTAAATCAATATCGCTATGTTCATTTTCACTCTGCGTCGCCACTGAACCAAAAACAATAGCAAGCCTGATTTTCGGATAGTTCGCTATCGTATTGCGAATAATATCTATTGTCCTGGATTCCATACCCTGATTTTCTTATTTTAAACTCTGGCTTCTATTCACCCAATACTAACATAGTCTAAACCATGAAATTGCCGTTTAACCCTGGCGCATCCGCAGAATAATTTCATGCAATTCACTGACACGGGTAGCGGCAGTAATCTCAGCCAGCAAGGCATCAAACATTACCGGATCAAAACTTTTCGCCTCAAGTAAATTTAAAGCAATGGTGCGTTTTGCATCCAGTCTCAGATCAGTGCCCGCGCTATCGGTAGCCTCGCGCATTTGAACGATCATCGCATGCAGTTCACTGACGCTGCTAGCGGCATTGATCTCAGCCAGTAACGCATCATGGGTTACCTGATCGAAGCCTTTCACATCAAGTAAATTTAACGCGATAACGCGTTTCGCATCCAGTCTCGGGTCAGTGCCAGAGCTATCGGTAGACTCACGCATTTGAACGATGATCGCATGCAGTTCACTAACGCTGGTAGCGGCATTGATCTCGGCCAGAAATGCATCGTGAGTTATCTGGTCGAAGCCTTTGGCTGCCAGTACGTCTAATGCAATGCTGCGTTTGGTGATTAAACCGGGATCAGTAACCGTTATTTCACCGCGATAAAACACCTTGAAGGTCGCTTCAACAGTCTTGCCTGCGCTGGTCATACCGCTGATTGCAACCAGTGCAATATACCTGTCGTCGATAGCAAGATCCTGAACGTCACAGGAAGCAGAATCACCGACACTCAGTGTACCCAGAGCACAAACGGTTTGCCACTGACCAAACACAGGTGATTTCTGACGAACGCGTACCGTGACATCATGCAGAGCATCATTACCTGCGTTGTTTGCTGTGTAGGTCCAGGCCAGGTTGCTACCGACTGAAAGCGTTGGGCCGGGTATTTTCGTGTCCAGGCCATTGACCTGCACATTGATAGCTAAGGGTACATCTGCTTCGTATGCACCAATGTCACAGCTCGCACCTTGTGGGCGAGCAAAAGCACGTTGGTCGGCAGCAGGACAAATAGCATCATCACCAGCATCGATAGCCGGACTATCCGCCAACAACGCATGCGTCGGTGTTGGTCCGCCGTTATCAGCGAGCGCACCCAACCTTGGGTCCCTGCCAAATAGAAAATCGCTGCCCGCATTGTGCGCATATGATGTGCGCAGTTTTCCAACCAGGCTGTTAAACACATTAACCTGCCCAGCACCAACCGTATCAGCCTGACCACTGCTACTGTTACCGGCAACAATTGAGTTGCGTATCTGCACCTGCGCATGACTGTCAACACTAATTCCACCCGCATTACCCGTAATCGTACTGTTGGTAAGCGTAATGATGGCCTCTCTACTGTCATTAGGGTCACTATCATGATGCTTTAAACCGACCACGGCGAATCCAGTACCGTTCGAAATAGTAGAATTCAGAATATTAATTTCCCGACCTTCAGAAACAATTGCATCACCTTCGGCATCCCGAATCAGGCTCTCGGAAATCACGACAGACTTTTCGTATCTATTATTTTTGATAGTCATCAACTTAACACGGCTACGACTGCCAGATAGCACGCTGCGATGAATGGAAAGATTACCCCCTCCTGATATCTCAAAAGCACTCGTATTGCTGATCGATGAATTCACGAAAGATAGATCTGAACCTTCATGGACATATATCGAACTTCCGGAAATCGTACAATCCGTACAAGAGATTCGGCTACGTGGCCCATAACCAGGACCACCCGTAACTATTTCCCCACCATCCACAACAACGCGATTTGCCGCAATACTACTGGAAGCCACACTGTTTAACCCACCGACAGAGCTGTTGTCTATATTGACGCCAGCATACTCAGCGTCAACACGTCCCGACAAGGAAACATTATTCAGATTTAACCGACTAAACACAATGTCGTGATACGGCGGGTTATAAACGGTGTAACCTTTGCTTTTTATATCGCCACTGACCGTTAAATCACTGAGGGAACTGCGCCCTCCTAATGAGTTGAAAATGAGACTACCCGCTTGTCCGGAAACAGTATCAGCAAGCGTAATCATTAACTGCTCGCGACCAGGACCGTTAATATCCACCGGCCCATTCAAAATCAGAGACTCTGCCAGCGATATCTCTCCACTCACACTGGAAAAATTAATGGTATCAATATCTGGCCGGGCATTTGCCAGACTCACCACTTCTGCCAGACTGCCCGGCCCACTGGGGCTCGTAGTCGTAACAGTAAAGGTATCTGCCCGCACCGGACTAACGATCGACAGAGCCAGACCTAGCGCGGTTACCCCAACCAGTTGCTGCGATAATTTAGTCAGCGGAAAGCCCGCATAAAATGCTTTGTGGATCATCGACAAAGAATGAATTTTTTTCATGGTTACCCCCTCCATTATTTTTAAACTTAAAACTTTGTTTGACTTATTATTCTTAATTATTAGCAACGAT
>JAZGER010000184.1:0-3524 GCA_036478835.1 Gammaproteobacteria bacterium
TCTATCGGTGTAGACCTGGATGCGGCAGTCCTTGGCTGGGGGCGTGAAAACAATCTTCAATCGCTTGAGGAAGGGCAGCGTTCACGTATTACTCTGCTGCAGGATAATGTGCTTACCGTCAAAACTGAGCCTGCCGACATCATATTAGCTATGAATTTCAGCTGGCAGATTTTCATGGACCGAGAGACGTTAAGGCAGTATTTTGAGGCAGTTAAAAATGGCCTTGTTGATGATGGCGTATTTTTTCTGGATATCTTCGGTGGTTACGAGGCGCAGAAAGAACTAGTAGAAAAAACCAAACATAAAGATAAAGGTTTTACCTATGTCTGGGAGCAGGCATCTTATGACCCAATCAGTGGCCGTATGCTGTGCTATATACACTTTCATTTTAAAGATGGGTCAAAAATGAAGCGGGCGTTCATTTATGAGTGGCGTTTATGGTCCTTACCCGAAATTCAGGAGCTGTTAACAGAAGCCGGTTTTTCTAACGTTACGGTTTATTGGCAAGGTGAAGATGAGGACGGCGAAGCCGATGGGGATTTTCAACCGGCGACTCGTGGTGATGCCGATCCGGGCTGGATCTGCATGGTTAGCGCAGAAAAATAGAAAAAATATAATTAATAACAGAGCGGTACAGCTAAAACATTTAAGAAAGTTTGGAAAAGCTCTCCAGGCTATTGTTCTATAATAACTAACCATTGATTTTTCGCATTTATTATACAATGCGATGTCTTTGCTGTGCGTATTCGACTAGAATGAATGCAGTGGATTTGATAAATCAGTCCAAAAAAATAAAAACTAAAGAACGAAACAGGCATCTAAAAGAATGCCATCATAATAATATGAGGGGCTGTTTATGAACCAGCAATCAGTTGTGTTCTCTTCGACACCAATGACTTTTGTGAAATGGCTTGTCGCTTTAATGGCAATTGTGTTTTCAGCGGTAGCGCAGGAAACAACAGTCGTCACGGACAGTGTCTTGCCGCAGCACCTACGCTCTCAGTTCGAAAACTCGTCGCAGTTTGATTCACTCGGACTCAACCATGCAATCCAGGTAAAGAGTTTTTATGACGCCAGGGAGCACGTGCCCGTCTGGTCCAGTCAGTATGGTTTATATGAACATGTTGCGCGTTTTCTTCTGGCAGTCGATTCTGCTTACCATCATGGTCTTCAGGTGAATGATTTTCATCGAGACAGGATTACCTACCTGTCAACGTCTCCAAAGCCTGATGAAGTTGCAGAACTTGATCTGCTATTGACGGATGCTTTTTTTACGTATGCTCGCAGGATGGGGCAGGGACACCTGAAGCCATCGATGTTTGATAACGACTGGCATTATGAATTACGAAAAATTGATTCATCGCTGTTATTGAATCAGGTGTTTAATGATGCTGATATGCAGCGGGTAATACAATCGTTAGAGCCACAGCATAAAGAATATAAGCAATTAGTGTCGGCATTGAAGATCTACACAGATATTCAGAAAAATGGGGGCTGGCCTCAAATTTCTGTTAGAGGGGAATCACTGGAATATGGTGGTAAAGGGGACGAGATTTCAGTTTTACGACAGCGATTGCGGATAACGAATGACCTTGATCCTCTTTCTCGTGATGAGCCAGAGTTTGATGTTGAGCTGGAGAAAGCAGTAAAAAAATTTCAGGGGCGACATGGGCTAGACGTAGATGGGAAAGTTGGAAGAAAAACTCGGCTTGCCCTGAATGCCTCTGTTGAAAAACGCATTGAACAGTTGATGTTAAACCTTGAACGCTGGCGTTGGTTACCAAGAGATTTTGGTGATCGCTATATTATGGTCAATGCTGCCGGGTTTAACCTGACCGCGTTCGATGGAGACCGTGAGCCATTATCGATGAAAGTGATTGTTGGTAAACAAAAACGTAAAACACCCTCATTTTCAGAAGTGATGACACACGTTGTTGTTAATCCATACTGGAATATACCGACAAAATTGGCACTTGAAGACCTGATTCCCAAGGAATTATCAGCACCTGGGTATATGGAAAAAAAGCAGATCCGGGTGTTCTCCGGCTGGGATAAACAGTCGGTTGAGCTCGATTCCTCCGCAATTAACTGGAAGGACTTTGAAGGAAAGAAATATTTACCGTATCGCCTGAGGCAAGATCCAGGTCGCTCAAATAGTCTCGGTCGAATAAAGTTTATGTTCCCTAACCGGTTTAGTGTTTATATGCATGATACGCCGTCCAGGCGCCTATTTAATCGCAGCGTTCGTACCTACAGCTCTGGCTGCGTCCGTCTTGAGCGCCCGTTTGATCTTGCCAGTTACTATTTAGACGGTGATGCGCGGATACAGAAAATCAGACAGCTGGTTAGCACGGGTAAGCGTCAGCGGATCAGGTTATCCAAACCGGTTTCAGTGCATCTGTTGTATCTAACCGCGTGGGCAAATCAGGATGGGAAAATCCAGTTTCGTAATGACGTTTACCGCAAAGATGCGTTAATGATGGCCCAGATGCCAGCGTCCGACACAGGCCGCTTCACGCTGAATGCGGAGAAAGGCAAGGCAGTGGTTTCTGTGCCAGTGAGTTTGTTGAAAAATTGAACCTGATTCACACTTACGGGCTTTAGTTCCTAAATTGCTTAAGAAAAATTGAATTTCTACTGACATGCTGCCGTTGAATGGCTATAATCCCGCTTCCGCATGACAGAACACTTTATGAGTTATCAAGACACTGTGAGAAAAACGCTAGCTTCTTTCAAAAATGATGGGCAACTCTCCAGGAGACGTTTTCTACGATCGTCTGCTGTCGCCTTGTTGTCAGTGACCGCCATGCCGTTACTGGCGACCACTCGAAGTCAAACGGACAGGGTTTTAAGCTTCAATAACCTGCATACTGGGGAAAAACTTTCGGCTACTATTTGGTCAGAAGGCATTTACCAACATGACGAACTCGATTTGGTCAATGATATTTTACGCGACCACCGGACGGGAGATATTCATACAATGGATACCCGGCTACTTGATTTCCTCTTCGCTTTACAGGAAACGGTGAATGCGACGGGCACCTTCAATATTATTTCAGGTTACCGCTCACCTGCGACCAATGAAAAACTCCGTTCTGCATCAAATGGCGTAGCAAAAAAGAGCTTTCATATGCAGGGGCGAGCAATAGACATTAATTTGTCTGGCTGTGATTTGTCCACATTGCGCGATGCAGCAGTGTCTTTACAGGCAGGTGGCGTGGGCTTTTATCCTAAATCTAACTTTATTCACGTAGACACAGGGAATATTCGTTCCTGGGGTTAGCTGTGTGGTGAATTACCCTGTTTTTTCTGTAAATTTCCCCTTTATTTTCTTCGATTACTTGGTGCCTGGCAAAGCATCTTGCTACAATACGCGCGTCATACAGGAATGCTCCTGAAAGTTTATGGTGACCTGTATTGGTCCCCTCGCGACAATAATCTGTGGACCCGGTCAGGCCTGGAAGGGAGCAGCCGCAGCAGTGGACTTGGGCGCCGGGGTGTGGCTGGTATGGGTTGCCTCCATT
>JAZGER010000185.1:0-2348 GCA_036478835.1 Gammaproteobacteria bacterium
CTCTATCAGGCACAGGAAACCGTCATTGCCATCACACGCCCCCACAAGATTGAATGCCGCATGTTCCATGGTCGCGGAGGTACGCTGGGTCGTGGCGGCGGCCCCACCCATGAGGCAATACTTTCGCAACCTGCCAGTACCGTGCACGGACAGATTAAGTTTACGGAACAGGGCGAGGTCTTATCTTATAAATACAGTAACGCTGAAACGGCCGTATACGAACTCTCAATGGGTGTGACGGGCTTATTGAAAGCCAGTCGGAATATTGTTCTGCCTGAAAAAGATACCTGTCAATCCTATGCTGAAGTGATGCATGAAATCACTAAAGCCGGGGAAAGCTGCTACAGGGATCTGATTGATCATACAGAAGGGCTACTTGACTATTTTTACGAAGCAACGCCGGTGACCGAAATCGGGATGCTCAATATTGGCTCCCGACCCAGCCACCGTAAAACGCAGGATCGGACCAAGAGTTCAATTCGTGCGATTCCCTGGGTCTTTGGCTGGGCCCAGTCGCGCCATACCCTACCTGCCTGGTATGGCATTGGAACGGCACTTGAAAGCTGGTGTGCCCAGGATGCTGGCCGCATAGAGCAACTTCGAGAAATGTACCAACACTGGCCATTTTTCCGCGCCTTGCTAAGCAACACCCAAATGTCTCTTTGTAAGGCTGAAATGGATATAGCAGACGAATATCATGCGCTTGCTAGCAACTCTTCAACGGCAGATCCCATTTTCAGCCTCATCCGAAAGGAATATGAGCGGACAGTGGATTTCGTGAAGTCGGCTGCTCATATTGACAATTTAATGGAAGAAACCCCCGCTCTGGCGCTCTCTTTGCAACGGAGAAACCCTTATCTTGACCCGCTTAACCACATACAAATCAAACTATTGGAACGGATTAGAAATGAGTCACTTGCCGACGCTGAACAGGAAAAATGGCTTGAACCGCTCTTAAGAACAATCAATGCCATCGCCGGAGGAATGCGCAACACAGGTTAAATAGCGTCAAATATTCGTCAAAATGTTTTATAACTGGTATACTATATAGATAGTACAGATACGCGTGTTGTTAATTATAGGCAACGCAGTATTTTAGCAAGGGCCTTAAAACAGGCATAATTCCTGGCACTGATCAGGAAATCCTGGCCCTTACACTCAGTAATTTTAAGCATTTGTCTTTTTTGCGGATGCTAAGGGGTATACCGGTGCACAAACCCGATAGCATTACGTCTGGTTCTCAATCTAATCTACAGACTATAAATAGCACTGTGGAATCAAAGACTGATGGGCACTTAGTGTGTATTTATACACTGGGCCGGTTCGCTATTCAGCAAATGAATATGCAAACATCAACACCTTCTTCGGCTCGCCAGCAGAAACCTCAGGAACTCCTTCAGGCAATGGTCGCCCTGGGCGGGCGGAATATCAGCAACGAATCACTTTGCCATACGCTTTGGCCAGATGCCGAAGGAGATAGCGCATCAAACTCACTGGATGTTAATGTACACCGGCTGAGAAAATTTCTGGGTAATAAACAGGTTGTTATTGCGACAGGCGGCAGGCTCACCCTGAATAATGAGCTGGTCTGGGTAGATGTCTGGGCTTTTGAACGCCTGCTAAATCAGGTTGACAAGCTACTCATCTCTCCCGATGCGTTCAAATCAATCGACAGTATAAATAAAATATTTTCAGCATCGTTGAATCTCTATCAGGGCGCATTTTTAATTCACGAACCTCACAAGCCCTGGAACCTGCCCTTGCGTGAACGACTCAGAAGCAAAATGCTGAGACACACTGAGGATATTGGCAGGCTGCATGAGCAACATCAAAACTGGAATACGGCTATTCGCTATTACCAGCGAGGCATAGAAATCGACGCGCTTGCAGAAGAACTTTACCAACACATCATGATCTGCCTGAGGCAACTCAATCGACAGGCAGAAGCGCTGGCAATATACCAACGCTGCCGTACCAGCCTCGCGGAAGGTCTTGACGTTACTCCTTCACCACTGACTGAAAAAATTCGAAACACTCTGTATTAAATTTGCACTTTTTTAACAAACATAAAAATTAAAAATATTGCCTGTTGGCAAATAAAAACCTATTTATTTCTAACCTTCTATTGTAAACAGACAGTTGCGTAACAATCCCCAAAACCGCCTGAAGATCGCTGCACATCAAAAAATTAAACTAATGGCCATTCTGTAAGTTAACTGTAAGTCATCTCGTGTCATCTTAGTAACCGTAATCATTGGAGGACAATGAATGGATAGTTTTATATTGCGCGTATATAGACGCGATGAAAACGATCCGGAAAACATGGTTGGCATAGTTGAAGATATTGG
>JAZGER010000186.1:0-42132 GCA_036478835.1 Gammaproteobacteria bacterium
GATTCCACGTGCTGGGCAAGCATGGGACCGTAGTCCATTTTATAGATATGGTCGCCCGCAAGAATGAGGACATACTCTGGATTATGCAGGCGTATAATGTCGATATTCTGATAGATTGCATCTGCCGTTCCCATATACCAGGAAGACTCGATCCGCTGTTGCGCAGGCAACAATTCGATAAACTCACCAAATTCACCGCTCAGGAACCCCCATCCTCGCTGAATATGCTGAATCAGGGAATGCGCTTTATACTGGGTCAGCAATCCAATACGGCGAATGCCAGAATTGATACAATTTGATAAAGGAAAATCGATGATCCGGAACTTACCACCAAAGGGTACGGCCGGTTTGGTTCGCCACAAGGTCAGCTGCTTGAGCCTGGAACCTCGACCACCCGCCAGAACAAGTGCTAATGTATCCCTTGTGAGGCGACTGACGAAACGGGTTGACCGGGTTGTATTCATTAACTGCTATCTCCTTGATATTCATGCGCAGTAACTGGTAGTTTAGAAGCTGTAACAGCCGCCGCTTATGGTACCATCCATAGCACTTTGATAAAGTTATTTTACGAGCCAAGATAAATAATTAACGATGCCTTACACTAAACAGATTCCATCGCAGCCTCATCGTCTTCCAGACTCCCTGTCAAAAATTCTGGAAGCCAGACACCACGATCCTTTTGAAGTGCTAGGCAGACAACGTAGCAGCACTGGCGACATTATTCGTGTGTTTATCCCGCGAGCTTCAACAGTAAGTATCGTTGAAACCGGGCAATTCTTGAGCCGAATTGAAGGAACTGATTTTTTTGAAGCTGAGATCCCAAACAACCACCCTGCACGTTACCAGCTTAAATGGATTGACGACGACGGCATCGAATGGATCGACTTCGATCCTTATTGCTTTGAACCGGTCGTTGGCGATCTGGATATGCACTGGTTTGGGGAAGGTCGCCATATCCATGCACACCATTTTCTTGGCGCACACGAACGCATTATTGAGACTGTCCACGGTGTCAGCTTTGCTGTCTGGGCGCCGAACGCCGAGCGCGTAAGCGTTGTTGGCGACTGGAATCACTGGGATGGCAGACGCCATCCAATGAGAGTCCGAGGGGGCAGTGGCATCTGGGAACTGTTTATTCCCGGGATCGGTCACGAAGTTCATTACAAATATGAATTACGCAACCGGGCGCAGGGGCAGGTCGTGCTAAAAACGGACCCCTACGCACGTCGCTATGAACTTCGTCCAGGCACCGCGGCGATGACGACCCAGGCAACTGAATATGCCTGGGAAGATAACAACTGGATGAATGATCGCCGTGAACGTGACTGGTTACAGGCCCCATTATCTATATATGAAGTACATCTGGGCTCGTGGCGGCGTGATGATTCGGGACAGTTTCTCAACTACCGTATACTCGCTCACGAACTCGTCGATTATGTGACTACAAATGGCTTTACGCATATTGAGTTATTGCCCGTTACCGAGCATCCTCTCGATGCCTCCTGGGGCTATCAAACGACGGGTTATTTTGCGCCCACTAGCCGTTTTGGCACGCCCAACGATTTTCGCTATTTCGTCGATTACTGCCACCAACATAATATTGGTGTATTACTCGACTGGGCTCCTGGCCATTTCCCCAAAGATGCATTTGCTATTGCTCGCTTTGATGGCACACCACTCTATGAGCATGCCGACCCACGACTGGGCGAACATCGAGACTGGGGCACGTATATTTTCAATTATGGCAGGAATGAAGTTAGAAATTTCCTGATTGCCAGCGCAATGTTCTGGCTCGAAGACATGCACCTCGATGGTTTGCGCGTCGATGCCGTCGCCTCTATGCTTTATCTGGATTATTCTCGCGAAGAAAACGACTGGGTTCCGAATAAATATGGCGGCCGTGAGAACCTGGATGCCATTCAATTCGTTGAACAACTCAATGAAGTGACACATAAAGAACAACCCGGCACCTTTATTATCGCTGAAGAATCCACTTCATGGCCTCAGGTCACCCGTCCGGTTGACGGTGGCGGCCTTGGCTTTAGTATGAAATGGAATATGGGGTGGATGCACGACACTCTTCAATATATGAGCAAGGAACCGATACACCGAAAACATCATCAGCGAGAGCTGACTTTCGGCATGTTATACGCTTTCTCTGAAAATTTTGTACTGCCCTTCTCCCATGATGAAGTCGTACATGGCAAAGGAGCGATGATCAATAAAATGCCTGGGGATACCTGGCAGCGATTTGCCAACTTGCGTTTACTGTATGTCTATCAATTCACTTACCCTGGTAAAAAATTAATGTTTATGGGCAGTGAATTTGCGCAATATGCTGAGTGGAATTTTGACCAGTCACTTGACTGGCATCTACTGGAACACTCACCCCATCAAGGTGTTCAACACCTTGTGCGTGACCTTAACCATCTGCATCAATCCCAGCCTGCACTGTATAAATATGATTTCAACGATCATGGATTCCAATGGATCGACTGCGACAATGCGGATGACTCTCTACTCAGTTACATGCGCCGAGCCGATGACGACATCATCATTGTGCAGCTTAACTTCACTCCTGTGCCACGCATCGGGCTCCGTATTGGCGTTCCTGGAAAAGGGAAATACCAATTGATACTCAATTCCGACGTCGACCATTACGCGGGCAGTGATATGATGGTTTCTCAATACTTTGACACAGAAGACATTCCATGGAATGGCCAATCCGCCTCTATTCTAGTTGACGTTCCTCCCCTGGCAGGGATTATTTTACGCAAAGAAAGCGGCCTATAAATCAGCCGAGTTACAAACACTCGGCAGCATCCCCGAATCGTTATTCACAGGCACTCACCTATAGAACCTGGCGCGCAAATCCTTCTGTCTACCCAGATGGCCTGATTAAGGATTGCACCTTCAAAATTGGTGTTTTCAATCACAGCACCCGCCAGATTTGCATAGGATAGGTCTGCACCCTGTAAATTTGCGTGGCTCAGATCAGCGCCATTGAAGCTTGCCCCAGTAATCACGGCAAAACTGAGATCGGACTTCTTCAAGTCGGAAATATTCAAATTGCTATAATCAAGCCGGCTGTTCGCTAACCACACACCAGAGAGCTCACTTCCATCCAGCCTTGCATTTCGTATTAGAGCATATTGCAGATTAGCGCCATTTAACCTGGAGCTTGCCAGATTACAATTATCCCAGTTTACACCTGCCGTAGGAGCAGCATAGCAATCTGGACTAGCTTGCCCTGAATCCTGTTTATTGATCTGAACAAGCAGCAATATACTGAAAATCATCAGAGAAAAAACAACTAGCCCACTTAATGACGTTTCAGCACCGGGTAGTTTGAGATTCAAGCGACTCTTGTTTTTCCTGTGGCGCAAAACCAGGTCTGATTCTGTTTTTCGCCGTTCATGTCCACTTCTTCTTTCTAGGATATGAGCAGGCGGTTGAGGTGTCCGATCGCGCCGATCACCCGGCTTTCGTTCATCTTCGTACATCTTCGTCAGTATCAGATGTTCCAGATTTTCATCTGTTGAATCCAGATTCATTACATCAGGTATGACCTCAGGGCAATCAAAGACAGGCGCCCAATCTTCTTTGTTGGTACTTAGCTCATCTGTTGTCTTGATACGACCCAATAAAATATAACGACTAATTTGACCTGCGGGATAGGGGCCTCTGACAATACTTTCTCTTTTCGTATACCAGAACGTAGACATAAATATTTCTTGTAAGGTAGATGGAGTTAATTCAGATTCTAATCATTTGCAATCTGCACGAAATGCACAGGCAGTTAACCTTGCCCATAGGGCCCATGCAGCATAATCACCAGCTCGGCTTCGGCTCTGGTTAATCCGCAGGCAAGAACCAGCTCATCAATAGATGCACCATCCTGTGCAAGCTGCCCAGCCTTACTATATGGCAAGTCATGCTGAGTTCGAAGATCCAGGGTATCCTGCCGATCACTTAAACCACGAACACGCTGTTCAAGTCTGGCAATATGGCTACCCTCACCCGTTGAAGCATTGCATAAGGCAGAAAAGCTGTGCTCTATTTCACTAGCACGTTGTTTCTGTAATCGCATTTCATATTCAAGATTCTGGATCGTGCGAAACATTTTCATCATCACATAGATCCCTGCCGCAATAACAGACGGAAGAAGTACAATTAAAAATACGAGTATTAAATTATTCATGGCGGTTTCTACGTTCAGGCAAACTCATCAATATGGTCATCGTCTTTTCGATGTCGCATCTGCTTTTTCTTTTGACTGGAATGTTTCGGTTTTTCGCCTACGCGCTTTGCGTGCGTGCGATCATCTTCACCTATACCATACCCGGGTTTTACAGGCTGCACAGGCATTGTAAATTTTGTATCAATCAGGCTTCCCATTTCCTCACCTGCACATTCAATAGTTAAAAATCAAATGAATTATTCGTGCCGCCATTTGCAAGCAGGAATCCCAGGTCAAGCAAAATCAACAACTCACTTTCTTTTGTTGTCACACCGCTTATATAATGCTTCCCGTCTTCCTTTTTTGCTATTGGCGAAGCTTCGATTTGTGAAGGCAATAAATCGGCCACATCAGCAACACTATCCACCCTGAATCCTACGATTAAGTCACCTTCTTCTGCAATCACAATTCGCGTGCGATCTGTAGTTTCTTTTGTTGGCATATTGAGTTGTAAACGTAAGTCGATAACAGTCACAATATTCCCACGTAAATTAATAATACCTAACACATAATTCGGCGAACCAGGCACAGGCGTTATATCTGTGACGCGGAGTATCTCCTGCACCTGTATCACATTGACGCCATAGAGTTCCTCTCCGAGTCGGAAAGTAACCCATTGCACAACGTCTTCTGCGTTGGCATCACCGTCATAGTCTGATGAAACCGCTGATTCTAACTTTGTCGCTTCTAGTGTCATATTTAAGTCAATATTCTGGCTTTAAGTGAATTACCTATAAGTCATGCAGTAAGTATGCCACTGCAGGCTAAGATGAGTCCTGATATATCGAGAACACCACACTTCATCTCTGGCATCGTGCCGGCTAACCATTGACGCTTTCCCGAATCCGTTCTCCAGGTAATCCTCGACTTATAAACAGGAACAACACCACCAACAAATTCGGACAACAAAGGGTAATCCAGTCCTTCAATGTGAATATGATAGAGAGGCTCTTCTCCTTGCCTGGAGATGCTGCTCCCAGGGCGCAATAAGTGGCTGATATCGAAATGGGATTTCAGATACCGTTCGTCGTCGCAATTAGAGGCAATAGTAATACTGGTAATGTATCTGGCTTCTATCGCTAGCGTTATACCTAAAACCTGGAATAACATAACATCAAAAATATCAGGAAAGGTTTCGCTGATACGGTCGGTAATTTTCTCTTCAGTCACATAATCGGGCGTAGAAAATAGCGAATCAAGATAAGAAGACAATGCATTTCCTGTAGAACAGATCGAAACATTTGGCGTTATGCTCATGACTCTGCCACCTGACGGATAGTATTAGATGTAGCACTGTTCATATTGAGGAGCCATTTTAATAACGAGCCATAGGCTTCGGAACCTCTTGAGTCATCACTCAAAACAGAAATCGGCATTGCGGCTCTACTCGCCTCACGGAATTTAGTATCAACAGGGATGCAACGTGGCCACAACCGCTCTTCATAATTATCTTTAAGAGATCGGAGTGACTCAGCGGAAGCCCGCGTGCGGCGGTCAAAAAACGTAGGCACTATTGTATAGGGTGGTATTCCACCTTTTGCTTTGCCAATCATGTCTAGTGTATGCATCATTCTCTGCAAGCCTTTTAGCGCAAGAAAATCTGTTTGCACGGGGATGATCAGGTGCTGACATGCAGCGAGCGCATTCACCATTAAAATACCCAGCATAGGTGGACAATCGATAATCACGTGCTCATATTCATCATCCAGATTTTCTAGCTGGCGAGACAACACCAGCCCCATACCGTCACTACTGCCTAGCTGTCTATCCAGTGTCGCCATTGCTGTTGATGCAGGCAGAAGAAACAGTTTCTCCAGGTCTGTTCCTCTTGCTAGCTCATTAAACTCAACAACTTTTGGTTGCTTTATTCGTGTTTCAAATAAATTGTAAACGCTCTTAACCACACCATCAGGATTCAGCCTGAAATAGGATGTCATGGAACCCTGCGGATCAAAATCCACCAGCAGGGTACGCTTACCCGATTGAGCAAGATGCCCGGCTAGTGAAACTGCCGTTGTGGTCTTTCCTACACCGCCTTTTTGATTTGCCACCGCCCATATTTTCATACCTTACTCCTTAAAGAAAATTCAGACACATTCCTTTTGAGTGTCTGAGATAGGGTTATCACTGACCTGTCGATAATTCAGTCGCATCACTGGGTTTAACAACAAGCACAACACGGCGATTATTTAATCGCCCTTCCTGGGTATCATTAGCTGTTAAAGGACGATGCTCACCATAACCAATAGCAGCCAAGCGCTTTGGATCTATACCTAGCGTGTCAAAAAGGTGCACCACACTCGCTGCCCTGGCAGCTGATAATTCCCAGTTAGAAGGATAAAGCGAGCTTTGAATAGGAATATTATCGGTAAACCCTTCAACATTAATAATATGATTCATGTTGCGTACTTTTTCCGCTATTCTGGTGAGGATATGGATTGATTCACCAGACATCTTTGCACTACCGGAACCGTACAGCACACTTGACTTGATCTCTATTTCCACACGGTCGTTATCACGACTAACACTGATTAATTCCTGATTGATTAAATCAGACATCACTTCCTCAATATCTTCTTCCAGCTGGGAAGATTGTGCTTCGTTTTCCAACTGCAAGCTATTTTTTATAACAGGATAAATCTGAATGGGTGGTCGTATTACCGGGATAACATTCCATTCTGCGCTTGAATAAGGCGCGTTAGCCTGATCCGGATTGAAAGGCTGTATTAATCCTGGAGACTGAAATCTGGTCGTAGAATGGCGAAATGCACTTTCAATAGAATCTGATAAGACCCGATACTTACCTTCATTTACCGACGAAACAGAATACATAACAACGAAAAATGCAAATAACAGGGTAATAAAATCGGCATAAGAAATTAGCCATCGTTCATTATTCTCTTCATCTTCTACTGTGTGCCTTCTTTTTCTTGCCATCATAAATCCATTTTTACACTGTCTAATTTTTCCAGGGAAAATAGCCGTTTAATTTAATTTCAATGTTTCTGGGGTTCTCTCCTAGTCCAATGGAAATAACACCTTCTAACACCATTTCACGCAATCGATATTGGTTACGAATGATGTTTTTCAGTTTATTTGCCATAGGTAAAAAGAACAGGTTTGCCAGGCCAACTCCATAAACTGTTGCAACAAAGGCAGTCGCTATCCCATCACCTAATTTAGATGGATCGGACAGATTATTCATAACATGGATCAACCCGAGAACAGCCCCAATAATCCCTATCGTAGGGCAGTACCCACCCATCCCTTCGAACACTTTGGCTGCCTGTAGATCCATATACTCTCTTGATTCATTATCCACTTCAAGGATGTCTCGAATAGCTTCCGGATCAGTTCCGTCAACTAATAATTGCAATCCCTTACGGGTAAAGTCATCCGTCTCATCATCAGCAATCGCCTCCAGCCCCAGCAAGCCTTCTCGACGAGCAATAGCGCTCCAGTGCATAATATGATTAGAAAGATCCGAGTGGCGTATTTTCTTTGGCTTGAAAACCCAGGTAGAGATTCGAATTGCCCGCAGAAAGGTTTCCAATGGGGTCTGAACCATGATTGCACCAAGCGTCCCACCTAAAACTATAATCATTGCAGTCACCTGGATTAACGATGAAAGGTGACCTCCATCGAGCCAGTTGCCTCCGATGATTGCCGATAAAGCAATAAATATTCCGAGCAGACTTAATATATCCATAGACTAAACTGTCGATCGATGTGGCTATCAAATGATTCATATGCACCACGCGTTCGACTAGTAACTCCTGGCGTTCGACTTTAAGAGGCCAGGAACATCAAGAATCAGAGCAATCCGCCCATCGCCAGTGATTGTTGCTCCTGCAAAACTTGGTAGTCCCTGTAAAAATGCCCCCAGCGGTTTAATGACAACTTCTTCCTGACCGATGAGCTGCTCCACAACAAACCCTATTGATTGACTACCAATATGGACAACCACAACATGCCCTGTCGACTCTGATCGAGGTGCAGATGAATCCTGTACCAGCCAATCTCGCAGAAAGTGAATCGGCAACGGTTGATCCCTTACCATAACAACTTTCTGACCATCCAGAACATTGGTGTTATCTTCTTCCATTTCAAATATTTCGCTGACGCTACCCAAAGGCAAAGCAAATGGCTGACCTCCCAGGGTCACCATCAAGGTGGGCATGATAGCCAGTGTTAGTGGCACTCTGATTGTCAGACGACTGCCTTTTCCTAATTCGGAATTAACATCAACAGTCCCGTTAAGCGCGGAAATTTTTGTTTTAACGACATCCATACCAACACCACGCCCAGATACATCTGAAATCTGTTCCTTGGTTGATAAACCTGCATGGAATATAAGGTTAAAACAATCATTATCAGTTAATCTTGCGGCTGCATCCTCATCCATTAAGCCTTTGTCAATTGCCTTCTGACGTAAAACATTCGGATCCATTCCCTTGCCATCATCATCGATGAACAGTTGAATGTGATCGCCTTCCTGAGATGCAGATAAAGTAATTGTTCCATCACTGCTTTTCCCGGCCGCAAGCCTCTCCTCAGGCATTTCAATGCCATGATCAACTGCATTTCTAACCAGGTGGACGAGTGGATCTGCAAGTGCTTCCACAAGGTTTTTGTCCAAATCTGTCTCTTCACCTACCATGATCAAGTTTATTTCTTTATTCAGTGTTCGAGCCAGATCACGGACGACTCTTGGAAAACGGCCAAATACTTTCTTTACTGGCTGCATCCGTGTTTTCATAACTGCCGACTGTAGGTCAGCAGTCACGACATCAAGATTTGAAACGGCCTGATCCAGCGATTCATTTGATAATGCATCTTTTAATGTGGTTAGCCTGTTCCTTACCAAAACCAGCTCACCAACCATATTCATTATGTCATCAAGCCGACTGGTATCAACACGCACGGTTGCTTCCTGTTTAGGCTTAGCCGTTGTGGTAACTTCTTTTTTCGGTTTGATTGCAGGCTTTGCCTCAATTTTTTCAGGTGCAGCCACAACAACATCTTCAGTGCCGGAAACCTGTTTTTTTGCTATCGGACCTTCGCCCTTACCATGCAATTGATCGAGTAGTGCATCAAATTCATCTTCAGTGATATCAGTATTCTTTGTGGCGTCAATTTTTGTTGATTGACTGTTCGTTGAGCCTTTACCATGCAGATCATCCAGCAACGCTTCAAATTCATCTTCAGTGATTGCGTCATTTGATCCATTCACGCCCTCAGGTTTTTCTGGGCTGGTCGCTGATGACCCATCTAGCATTGCTTCAAAATCTTTATCAGTCTGGTCTCCTGTACCCTTCTCACTCTCTGCAAGCTTAGCCTGTGAAGCCGGCCTGGCAAGAACTTCCAGATGATCAAGCAACGACTTTTCTGCTGGAGTAGGATCTTCACCTTCTTGCACCTGAGAAAACATGGTATTGACCACGTCTATAACAGTCAAAACAATATCCATGAGCTCTGCATCGACCTCGCGCTCACCTTTTCGCAGCACGTCGAATACATCTTCAGCTCGGTGACAAACATCAACCAGAGCTGTCAGGCTTAAGAATCCCGCGCCACCCTTTATGGTATGGAAACCGCGAAAGACTGTATTCAGGATATCTGCATCACCAGAAGATTGCTCAAGTTCCACCAGGTCTTCGTTGAGTTGCTCAAGAATCTCTCCTGCTTCAACTAGAAAGTCCTGTAGAATCTCGTCGTTCAGATCTATACTCATTTTCCTTCCTTAGTTATTCAGAGCTGCTAAAACCCTAGACTGGAAAGCAGGTCATCCACCTCATCCTGCCCGGATACAGCAACCCCGGCCTCTGCCACATTAGGTACTGCTGGCCCCATACCTGCCTGTAATTTATCAGCATCAGCTTTCTTATCATTTACGGGTTCAGAGGAATCAATAGGTGACTTAATCATATCAACAAGATTTTCTTCGACTTCCTGCACAAGGCTAATGACACGCCGTATAATTTGCCCCGTAAGATCCTGGAAATCCTGCGCCATCATGACATCTGTCAATTTGGAGTTAATCGTTTTTGCCTGACCACAGGTCTCACCCAGAAATGTATCGATTTCACCACTCATAGAGCGAAATTCATCGAAAGACATATCTTTACTTCTGAATTTTTGCCATTTTGCATACAGCTTTTCCGAATTCTCGTGCAATAAATCGGAAACGGGTAATGCTGCCTCAATAGCTGTCAAGGTTTTATTTGCAGACTCCTCAGTCATGCTAATTACATGATTCAGTCGCATTTTTGCATCCGGGATATCACTTTGTGCTATTGATATCATTCGTGAATCAGTACTTCCCCCACCGAGAGCATCATGAAGTTTCCGTGTTATTTTACCGATTTCCTGAAACATCGCCTTTTCCTGAATTTCTCCCAGCTGAGAGATAATTCGCGTTATTTCTGTTTCATTTCCTTCCTCAATTCTATCAACTAGATTTTCTGCACAGCCTAAAAGCGCTTCATTATTATTTGAAATTACTGCAGTCATTTTTTTACTCCGCAGTGGCTTCGATACGTTCGAATATTTTGTCAATCTTTTCCTTAAGAGTCGCTGCGGTAAATGGTTTCACAATATATCCATTCACGCCTGCCTGAGCAGCTTCAATTATTTGCTCACGTTTTGATTCGGCGGTAACCATAAGCACAGGTAACGAAGATAAGTTCTCATCGGCCCTAACGGCTTTTAAAAGTTCTATACCCGTCATTCCTGGCATGTTCCAGTCAGTAACAAGGAAATCAAAATTTCCATTTTGCAACTTTGGGAGCCCTGTACTGCCATCATCTGCTTCATCTATGTTAGTAAAACCCAGATCGCGCAAAAGATTTTTAATGATTCGTCGCATTGTTGAAAAATCATCTACAACCAGTATTTTCATATCCTTTTTCACTTTTGTTGGCCTCCTGCCTGATTCATATAGATATTAATAAATGAACCTTTGTAACTTTCCATATTAATCTCCAACCCATTCGCTCATTCTGGATCTCAATCTAATCAATGCCTGTCCGTGTATCTGGCAAACGCGAGATTCGCTCACACCGAGAACTTCACCAATTTCTCGAAGATTCAATTCTTCATCGTAATACATCACCATCACCAAACGCTCTCTTTCCGGCAACCCAGCGATTGTGTTTGCAAGTGATGCCTTGAAGTCTGACGTATGCAAACTGTCAAGAGGTTCATTTGCGTCCTCGTCTTTAATTTGAGGACCCGTATCTTCTCCAAAAGCACCGCCATCATCGATACTAAATACTCGACAGCCTGTAGAGTCCTGCAGTATTTTATGGTATTCCTTCAGTGTAATATCTAATTTTTTCGCCACTTCTACATCACGCGCATCACGACCGAACTCATGCTCAATTGAGCGAACTGCTTCGGCCACTTGCCTGGCCTTTCGATGCACTGATCGAGGCGTCCAGTCGGTTCTACGAATTTCATCAAGCATGGCACCTCTAACACGAATTCCTGCATAGGTCTCAAAACTTGCACCTTGTGACGAATCATAATTTCTTGATGCTTCTAGCAAACCGATCATGCCGGCCTGAATCAGATCATCTGCCTGTACACTAGGTGGCAAGCGGCTCATAAGATGAAATGCAATTCTTTTTACTAAAGAAGCATGTTTGACAACCAGACCATCCCTCTCTACTCCCTGACTAGATACATACATTGCTGCACCGTTCATGCTGATACCTCCATTAAGCTATGCCTTGACTGTATAAGACGTTCTACGAAAAACTCCAGGTGCCCCCCTGCAACAGAAGGCACCGGCCATCTATGTATTTTCTTTGAAATACCGCGAAAAGCCATTGCTGATCGACTGCGCGGAAATGCTTGCACTACGGCAC
Source organism: Gammaproteobacteria bacterium (assembly GCA_036478835.1). Lineage (GTDB taxonomy): Bacteria > Pseudomonadota > Gammaproteobacteria > DSM-19610 > DSM-19610 > JAZGER01. Next base: position 12,112 of record JAZGER010000186.1, read on the forward strand.
GTTGTTTTTTTACGGCCTTCTTTAAGAATTCATCCTGTGGAATGGAACCCATATATTCCAGTGTCACATCAAGATACCTGTTAGTTACTCTCGTTAGCTTTTTAAACAATTCGTTGCTCTCCTGTACACTGTCGGCCATGTTTGCCAATACTCTGAAATGTTGTATTCCATAATCTCTGCTAAGAACTTTAATTAATGCGTAAGCATCTGTTATTGATGCCGGCTCATCACAGACAACAACCAGAACTTCCTGCGCTGCCCTGCTAAAGCTAACAACACTTTCATTTATCCCAGCCGGGGTGTCGATGACAAGCGTGTCAATTGGATCAGTAAGTTCGCTGAATGCCCGAATGAGTCCCGCATGCTCCATTGTTGTTAATTCAGATAGACGTTTAACGCCTGAAGCGGCAGGGACGATCATTACATCCGAAGGGCCTCTTACGATTATTTCCTCTAGCGTTCTATCCCCTGAAATTACATGCGAGAGGTTATGCTTGGAATGAACACCCAGTAAGACATCAACATTTGCCATTGCCAAATCAGCATCCAGCAACATAACGTTATTTCCTGCTTCAGACAGAGCGACTGATAAATTTACGGAGACGTTGGTTTTCCCCACACCACCCTTTCCACTAGTAACCGAAATTACACGTACAGGATCCGGCTTAGCAATTTTCCTAAGCCCAGCCGCCTGATCAAGCTTCACCTCAGATAGCAGCATATGATGATTCCTCGACAAAGTGTTTTGCCATTACGGCATCTTCAGGAAGGTCATCATAATCAGATAACTCGAGAGCTTTCTCTAATAGACTTTGCGCTCTGGCAATATGCAGGTCTTCTGGTACACGCTGCCCATCACCGATAAATGCAACGGGTAATTTTTTCTTGATAAGGATAGAAAGTAATTCGCCTAAAGAAGAGGCTTCATCAATTTTAGTAATGATAATACCGCCTAATGCATCGTTCGAAAAAGACTCTATTGTTTGTTCTACAACAGCGCGTTGAGTTGTCGCAGATATAACCAGGATTGTTTTAACAGGTACAACGGAATTTGTTAGTGAATCAATTTGTGTCTGCAGTCGCGTGTCCCTCTGGCTCATACCGGCTGTATCGATTAAAACAAGTCGTTTATCGGATAGCCCTTGAAGTGACGAAGTCAAATCATTTTTACCATTCACAATTTGAACTGGAACTCCTAATATTTGACCAAAAGTCCGCAATTGGTCATAGGCTCCGATTCGATAGCCGTCAGTCGTCAATAAAGCAAGATTCCTCTGCCCATAGCGGAGAATATACCTTGCTGCAAGTTTTGCGATACTCGTTGTTTTACCAACACCGGTAGCGCCTACCAATGCAATTGCGCCACCCTCTGCCAAAACGTCATTACTCACAATGGATAATTTTTCACAGAGATACCGCGTAGCTTCCTGCCAGGCGGCTTCACTTGTTTTACTGTTAGCAGTAAGAGATACGATTTCCTTAATTATTGACTGATCTATCTTCAAACGCTCCAACCTGCCTAATAACTCGGACTTAACAGGTTGTTGATTTTTCATCTCACCCCATGCAAAGTGAGCAAGTTGATTTTCCAGTAAACTACGCATCTGGATAATTTCAGCACGCATCTCATCAATTTCCGGTCCTGAATTATCCTCCGTCGGACAGTCCTTAATCTGTGACCTGTCTTCCAGTTTGACGGACTCATCAAGATAAGCTACGTCGGAAACCTCTTCGCAAGCCGCCTCAGTAATGGCAGACTGTTGAATCTCAACTTCGGAAGTTACTGGCTCGTCATTATTTGCAGGATGAAATAAAAGGGATTCGTCATAATCAATCGCCGCCACAATCTCTATTCCATCAGCAACACTGCTACTGGAAAGAATGACGGCATCTGGTCCTAGCTCTTCCTTAACCTGGCGAATAGCCTGGCGCATATCAGCCGCTTTAAATCGACTCACATTCATAACAATTTCCCACCGACATTTCTAGTCAATTTACTCTCGTTATTTAGCTGGATATTCACTACCATCATGTATTTCCTTACTGTCTATTCCTGTCCAGTAATACCTGGCATTTCATGCCCGATATTCGCAATCACTTTAATCTGTTTGTTGTCAGGTATTTCGTTGTAGGCAAGCACACTCAAATGAGAAATGCTGTGCCTGACCATTCTCGACAACCAGGCTCTAATCAATGGTGCCACCAGTAAAATTGCGGTTTTACCACTCGCCTCTTGCCTTTGAGCACTTTCTGCCAGAGAGCGATACATTCTTTCTGCCAGCCCGGGTTCAATACCTACACCCCCCTGATTGACACTCTGAACACCCTGCTGCAATAAATGTTCCAAAGCAGGATCTAGCGTGATAACTTCGACCTCTTCGTCTATCCCATTGATTTTCTGTATAATTTGTCGGCCCAGAGCCACTCTGACCACTGCCGTTAAATCGCCAGAATCCTGACTCTTTTGAGCATGGTCCGCTAATGACCCAATGATTGTCCTCATGTCACGAATGGGAACAGCTTCACGAAGCAAGTTCTGCAAAACTTTTAAGACGGTACTGACATTCAGAACACTGGGGATTAAATCTTCGACTAACTTGGGAGATTGCTGCGTCAGCCCATCAAGTAACCGCTGAACTTCTTCATGTCCCAGTAACTCATGGGCATGATCCTGTAAAACCTGGCTCAGGTGAGTGGCGACCACCGTACTGGAATCCACCACGGTATAACCTAACGATTGGGCATTTTCACGCTGCGATACCTCAACCCAAATGGCGTCAAGGCCAAATGTTGGGTCTTTTCCTTCGATACCATCCGGCTTACCAAAAACACGACCAGGATTAATCGCCAACTCACGATCCGGATAGATCTCAGCCTCACCCACAGGGACTCCCATTAATAAAATACGATAAGCTGTTGGCGATAATTCCAGGTTATCTTTAATGTGAACTGCGTTGATGAGAAATCCGAGTTCCTGGGATAGTTTTTTACGGACACCCTTAATTCTATCCATCATCTGCCCGCCCTGTTTTCTATCAATCAGAGGAATTAATCGATAACCGACTTCAAGCCCGATGACATCAAGAGGGGTAAGATCATCCCACCCTAGTTCTTTATTTTCTGGTGCGATTTGCTCAACACTCTCTTCTTCCACAGGCGCAATTTCACTCTTCTTCTTTTTCCCATGAATTAACCAGGCGGCTGTTCCGGCAGCAGCGGCCAAACTCAAGAAGGCAAGATTCGGCATACCAGGGATCAACCCCATTAATCCAATAACACCCGCTGTGACAGCTAGCACCATCGGGTTTTGAAACATTTGCCCCATTATCTGCTCTGAAATCAATTTTTTGCTCGAACCACGAGTCACGATGATGGCTGTTGCAGATGACAATAACAGCGAAGGTATTTGTGCAACGAGGCCATCGCCAATCGTTAGCAATGTGTAGGTTCGAACAGCGTCCGACAGATCCATCTCGAACTGCAGCGTCCCTATAACCAGACCACCGATAATATTGATAAACAGGATTAATATTCCTGCAACTGCATCGCCACGAACAAATTTACTCGCGCCGTCCATGGCGCCGTAAAATCCTGCTTCATTTGCAATTTCATCTCGACGCGATCTAGCTTCTTCCTGAGTAATCAAACCCGCATTCATATCTGCATCAATCGCCATCTGTTTTCCTGGCATCGCATCCAGAGTGAAACGAGCGCTAACTTCTGAAACTCGTCCAGCCCCTTTCGTCACGACAACAAAATTAATAATCACGAGGATTGAAAACACCACGAGTCCAACGGCATAATTCCCACCAACAACAAAGTCACCGAATGACTCAATGACCTTACCAGCCGCAGCAGTTCCGGTATGCCCCTCAAGTAATATCACTCGAGTTGATGCAACATTCAATGCCAGACGCAGCAATGTTGTCACTAGTAATACTGTCGGGAAAACACCGAAATCCAGCGGTCTCAAAGCATAAATTGTTACCATCAGCACAATGAGAGATATTGCGATATTGAATGTAAAAAACATATCAAGTGCAATGGGAGGTAGTGGCAAAACAATCATTGCCAACATCATAATAAGAAGCAGTGGCGCCCCCAGACCTGACCGACTGATTTCTTTAAGCTTTAATATTGCTACTGTATCCGTAGTCATTATTTCAATCCCGTTGTCAAATGTTTTATTGCTATTCTTCTGTTGTTAGTCATCCGTTTTTCGTCCCTGATAATATTCAGATGGTACGTCCAGGTTATTGGGTCGTTCAGGTTTTACTTCACCTGTTTTTCCTGCGGACTTTAGCTGATAAATATAGGCGAGCACCTGGGCCACAGCGAGGTATAACCCACCCGGCACCGGTTGATCTATATCCGTACTGTAATAAAGCGCGCGGGCAAGCGGTGGCGCCTCAAATAATGGAACGCCGTTTGCGACAGCAACGGTTCTAATATGACTGGCAATTAACTCCACACCTTTCGCTACCACAACTGGCTCAGACATATTTTCTGCATCGTATCGGAGTGCAACTGCAAAATGAGTCGGGTTAGTGATGACTACATCCGCTGTCGGAATATTTTCTATCATCCTTCGTTGTGAAACTTCTCTTTGTAGAGCTTTTATCTTTGCTTTAACTTCCGGTCTGCCATCAATTTCTTTATGTTCATCGCGTACTTCCTGTTTTGTCATGCGCATCTTTTTATTGTTTGTCCACAACTGAAATGGGACATCAATTCCTGCAACGAGGATAAGAGTGGCGCTTAATATCAGAAATGATTTCACCAAAATATGGCCACCATGGCTAATGGCGTTCTCGATAGACTCCCCTCCCAGGCCCAGTATTTCAGGTGCGTAATGCCAGAGTAATGACACTCCGACACAACCGATGAGGATAAATTTTGCCAGTGACTTGAGTAACTCCATCAGGGCCTGCGGAGATACCATTCGTTTAAATCCAGTCAACGGGTTTAATTTATTAAACTTAAAACCCAGAGATTCCGTGCTGAAAGACCACCCTCCAAGAGCTAATGGTGAAAAAAAAGCCGTCACTAGCATCACTATAAAAAAAGGAAGAAGCAGCGAAAAACCCTGTGAAATTGCCATTGTAAGACGTTGGATGACGATATATGGATTCAGAAGTTGAGCTCGCTCTACAGAAAGCCCAATATGCATAATTGCATTAAACTTACCTAACATATAACCGCCCATTGCCCACAGGGTAATAGCCGCAATTAATAACATTGATAATGTGGTGAGTTCTCGAGAACGTGGCAATTGGCCTTTTTTTCTGGCGTCAGCTTTTCGCTTCGGGGTCGCCTCTTCAGTCCGGTCCTGGCCGCTATCGGATTCAGCCATCTCAAGGTTGCCTTTCGGCTAGCTGCATGATTGCCGAAAATGATTCGTCTACCATGAGAGTAAATTGCGGTAAGAGCCCCGAGATACTAAAAGTCAAAACAGTAAAACCCAGAACCATAATTACAGGAAAGCCAACCCCAAAGATATTTAACTGAGGGGCAGCCCGAGCAACAACCCCGAAAGAAATATTTACTAATAATATTGCGATAACAGCGGGGATTGATACCTGAATTGCATTTGTAAATAATCTCGACCCCCAATAAGCCATTGATTTTAGATCGCCTCTATCAAGCGAATCTGTCCCAACAGGTATAAATTCAAAACTATTGAAAAGAAGCTGCACTAACGCCAGATGCCCATTCAAGCCCAGAAATAATAGTGTCGCCATCACCACATAGTATTGGCCAATAACGGGGACCTGGACACCATTCTGCGGATCTACCATCGATGCGAACCCTAATCCCATTCCCATGGCAATGGTTTGACCCGCCAGCACCAATGCCGCGAAAATCAATTGCACACTAAACCCAATGGCAACACCGAGTATAAATTGCTGAGCTGTAATCAACGCACTGGCTGGAGAAAACGGGTCAATATCGGGAGCCGATGGGAGGACAGGAACAATGATTGCTGTAATCATGAGCGCCAATAAGAGACGGATGCGTACGGGCACTGTTCTCCCGCTAAAAATCGGTGCAATAATCAGCATTCCAGCAACTCTGGTGAAAGGCCAGAACATTCCGTTAAGCCAACTCGTAATTTGCCCACTGCTAATATCTATCATTCAAGTCACTTGGGAAATAATTCAGAAATCCATTCAACCAATAAGGTCAGGAATGCTTTCAATTAATTGAGTGGCGTAACCCGTCATTGTTCGTAGTAACGATGGGCCAGCAATGGTTAATATCAAACCTGTGACGATCAATTTGGGAACAAAAGTCAGTGTCATCTCATTAATTTGAGTAGCCGCCTGAAGCATTCCCACCAGCAAACCTACAACCAATGCACCAATCAATATTGGTGCTGCGAGAAGGGCTGTAACCTGTATCGCCTGGCGCCCGATGTCAATTACGATTTCTGGTGTCATATTTAGCTCCCTGCCTATAATGCAAAACTTGCGGCTAGTGTTCCCATAATCAGAGACCAGCCATCAATCAACACAAACAGCATAATTTTAAATGGTAACGAAATAATCATGGGGGATAACATCATCATACCCATTGACATCAGTATGCTTGCCACTACCAGGTCAATTACGAGAAATGGGATCAACACTAGAAATCCTATCTGGAAAGCTGTTTTTAACTCGCTGGTTATAAATGCAGGCATCAGCAATCTGAACGGAATATTTTCTGGCGTATCAAAGGCCTCGGCGTTTGATATTTCAGCGAACATTAATAGATCATCATCGCGTGTTTGCCCTAACATAAACGTCCGCATTGGAATCGCTGCTTTTTGCACCGCATCCTGCGCTGTAATCTCTTCTTCCAGATACGGTGTGAGTGCTTCTTTGTACACCTCGTCGAAAACAGGTGTCATTATGAACAGGCTTAAAAAAAGCGAAAGCCCTATCAACACCTGATTCGATGGAGACTGCATTGTTCCCAAAGCCTGCCTTAATATTGCAAGGACTATTAGAATACGCGTAAACGAAGTCATCATCATTAATGCTGCTGGCAGCAAACTCAGCGCAGTCATAAACGCCAGAACTTGAATGCTGATTGAATATGTTTCTTCGCCATTCTCCCCTGGATTGACCGTCAGTGCTGCGAAACCTGGTTCGGCAAAAGCGGGGCTCTGAAAACTTAATAAGAGAATTGCGGTTAAAAATACTAAGTATCTCACGATGGCTTCCCTCTTTTTATATAGTGTGAGAGCTGTTCTGAAAATGTCTGGGTACTGGGGGAGACAGCCTCCATTTCACTAATAGGTTTATCCAGAACATGGAGTGCTCTGACTGATCCAGGCGTCACACCGATCAGTATTTGTTCTTCGCCCACTTGCAATAAAACGACTCGCTCACGCCCACCAACTGATATTCCACCTAATAACCGCAATGCACCAGCGGCACCAAACTGAAATTTCCCACTCCTTTTTGCCAACCAGGCAAGACCCATGATGACAGCAAGAACAACAAGCATTCCCAATGTCAACTGAATCAGATTATTCACTGCAACAGGGTCCTGTTTTACTGTTTGCTCTGAAACTTCTGTCGTTGCACCGAAAACAGCCCTATTGACTACCAATAGCACTAAACCTGTGCAATACATGTTGAATCTATGTAGTGTCATTCTCTGATTAACCCAGCTTCTTTACACGTTCAGCAGGGCTAACCACATCAGTTAAACGGATACCAAATTTCTCATTGACGACGACAACTTCTCCGTGCGCAACAAGCGTCCCATTGACAAGAACATCCATCGGTTCTCCAGCGAGACGATCTAGCTCTACAACTGACCCCTGATTCAACTGCAATAAATTCCGTATACTGACTTCTGTTCTTCCAATTTCCATCGAAATAGTGACAGGTATATCAAGAATTCCATCCAGGTTCCCATCTGACCCAAGCGATTCGCCGGAATCATCAAGTTCGTCAAAAGTTGCGGCAGCAGTCTCAGATTCGGCGATTGCCTGCTCACTCATAGCATCACCCCAATCCGCGAGATCTTCGCTCTCGCTCGCTGCCGTCTCTGGTTCTGCCTCTATGCTATCAATATCATCACTCATCGTTCACTCCGGATTAACTTCACAAATATTCAGATTTTTCAGGGACAATCTTGTCAGTAATTTTCACAGCACTATTACCATTTGAGACACCATACTTCCCATGAAAAACAGGGGTGTCTGCTGCTCTGATGACTACTGTTTCAGGTAAAACAATAGGTATTACATCACCTTTTTTCAGATCGTTTAGTTCACGTAAGGAAATTTTTGTTTCAGTTAAGCTTGACCTCAATTCAATTCGTGCTTTCTTCACTTCATCCTGTATAGCTTTTTGCCAACGATCATCAACATCACTACGATCACTTTGCATTCCTGCATCCAGTAATGATCTGATCGGCTCTATCATCGAATAAGGCATTGTGACGTGCAGATCACCCCCTCCACCGTCCATATCAATATGGAAAGTTGTTACGATAACAACCTCAGTCGGGCTAACGATATTTGCAAAATGTGGGTTTACTTCTGAGCTTTGATAATTAAATGAAAGATCAAGCACGGGCTTCCAGGCTTTTTCTAGGTCAGCAAATGCCATATCTAGCACGATTTTAACAACGCGTAATTCTGTCGCAGTAAAATCTCGGCCTTCAATTTTTGCATGGAATTTACCGCCACCACCGAAGAAATTATCAACGAGAGAAAATACCAGTCGGGACTCAAGAACAAACAGCCCCGTACCTCTCAGGGGGGGGATTTTTACCATATTCAAGCTTGTTGGAACAAATAATGTATGTACATACTCTCCAAATTTCAGTACCTGAACACCCGTCACAGATACCTCGCATATTTTCCGCAACATATTAAACATGCTAATTCTAAAATATCGGGAGAACCGCTCATTAATCATTTCCAGGGTTGGCATTCGCCCACGGACTATCCGATCCTGGCTTGCAAAGTCGTAAGGATTTAACTCGCCATCGGCAAGCCCGCTCTCGGAATCAGTTTCAACATCACCATCATCAACGCCATGTAACAACGCATCGATTTCATCCTGTGATAAAAGATCATTCATATGCTTCTCTTTACTGCATTACAAAACTGGTGAAGTAGATATTTTCAATAACCTTAGCGCCTGTCTCCGCCTCCATGACCCTCTGGACTTCTGCCAGAGCATCACTACGCAACGAATCTTTACCTTCACGATCATTTAAATCTGCTGGATTTTGGCTACTAAAAAGCATGATAAGACTATTTCTGATAGCAGGCCGGTGTTCTTTAATGACGTCAACCGCTTCTGTGTCACGTGTCCCAACCTGAATGGTTACCTGTAGAAAGGATATTTCTACTGTCCCATCAAAATTGACGACAAACGCGGGACTTAGTGGCACATAGTTCAGTGGCAATTTTTCTTCTGCAGATATATCACCCTCTTCTGATTGCTCGTCTGTAGACTGGCTGCCCATTGTTTTGGCTGCGAAAAACCAGGCACCACCGCCTGATATCGCCATCATCAACGTAATTAGCCCTATGACGAGTAATTTTTTGGATTTGGGTTTTTCACTGCCTTCTGAATCAATGTCTAAATCATCTTCTTTTTCTGCCATTGTTCTATCCTCAAAAACACTAGAACAAGAGCAAGCAAGACGTATGCCATAGAAACGTAATATTATTTATTGTTTATTTTCAATGACTTAAAATCACTAAATTGACTGCCGTAAGATATTAGGCAAAATATTGGCGGTATCGCCAGAGGTAGGGAGAAAAGTTAATTCAATTGTGGTTGGTGCCGACTTCCTGACAACATCCAGTCAGCTAGCATGGCGCTCGATAGTGGCTGAGTGATGTGGAAACCTTGCATGAAATCACAACCCAGCTGATTCAGGCTATCAAAGACTTCCTGGCTTTCTACACCCTCACCAACTACCTTGCACCCAAGGTTATGCCCAAGATCAATCATAGATCGAACCAGCGTATCATTTTGCGGAGAGCTGCTGAGCGGCTCCATAAACAGATGATCAATTTTAAGTATCTGGGCTGGAAAATCATTGATACAATTAAATGCTAACTGCCCTGTACCAAAATCATCAATTGCAACCTGAATCCCTATTGCTTTCAAACCTAACATAGAAGTAGCACAACAAGGGTAATCAGCAAGGATATCCCTGTCTGAAATTTCGACCTGCAATTTTTCACAGGAAGAACCTGTTTCAGATAGTACTTCTTTAATCAGCCCTGAAAGCGAACCGGATTTGAGCAACTGACCAGAAAGGTTAATTGAAACAGGAATTTTCGCATTTTCTCCAGGCCAACTTTTAGAGTCCATTAACGCAGTCAACATAACCCAACGAGTCACTGACTCCATCAAACCACTTGCCTCGACTAGAGGAATAAAATCATTTGGTTGAATCACCCCAACCTCAGGGTGATGCCAACGAATCAACGCTTCAACACTACTAATTTTTCCGTCATCCGCCCGAATATTAGGCTGGTAACATAATTCAAACTGACCCTTCTCAATAGCTCTGCATATCTGCCCCTTATCTATTTGATAAGAATCGCTATGCCCCTCACTTCTGTGGTGAGTCGATGCATAAAGCCGATCCAGATCGGCTGGTGGCCAGATTTCAGACTCAATAGGATCCAGCATACATTGTACCTGGCCAACTTTTTTTCTGAGTTTCTTTCCTGGATAAAAAGATAATCGGTAATCAGCGATCTGCTGTTCACTACCTGACAGACTCACAGCTAGCTGCACCTTTTCACCCTGCTTTGCTTTGTTCCACGCATGCTTCACTCGGGACTGGTCTCCAAGAGTCATAAGATCAAAACCTGGCACTGGGCCAGCCAGCTCCTTAAATGCATTCGCAGTTGTCGTATTAAAATAGCTTATTTCATCAGATGCCGTCTCTACAGTCCAAAGGCATTGAGGCAATGCGTCGACGAGCGACTGGCGTTTTTCACCTGTATCTACTGAACTTATCACCTCAGGATTAACGCTATCAAGAACCGCTTCCCAACAAATATCCGACGTCATAGACGAGCACTTAAAAACCATTCGTATGAGAATAGACAGTAACTGGTCCTTATCAACACAGGAAATTTCATTGCAGCCCGATATAATAGATTTAAGGTGGTCTAGCAAAGAGCAATAACAACCAATAACCCAGCTGGGTTTAATACCGGCTTGTACCAAAGACAAAATAAACTGCTTCTCTTCGTCCAGATTTCGTTGTGAGGAATGATCATCAATTATCAAGTAAAGATGATTGAGCAACCCTTGAATTAATCGCGCATTATTTCCACCATCGCGTTCATGTTGATACAGCACTTTTGCAATATCAGGGTTACTGAAAAGTATATCGTAAGTAATCTCTGCAAAATGTGCTGCATCATCGATAAGGAAATTCTTATATTTCTTGATCAACTGGCGTTCAGTTTGATTAATTTGAAATACATAGCTGTATTCTTTGCAGGAACTTAAGCTATAGACAGGCCTCAACACCCCTGACCGGGGCGCTGAATAGTTAATACCGCCGTTGCCTCCACCGTCTTTTGCCTTCGCTGGCATTATTATTTCCGCTGAAACATTCTTTTACAGAACGTTAACATGAAAATTACATTAGCTGCAATATTATTACCCTAATCAGGCGGTTGCGCACATACATTGCCTGACCAACTCCAGGAGCGGTCTCACATAGAAATCAGGCATAGAGATCTAGCCCCGTATTTAATAATTGGGTCACCACTCTGGCTGGTTTTTCAGTATTCGTTTCTGATTCTTGTTGGTCGCCCTGATTTAAACCCTCCAGTCCAGAATCATTTTCACTGGTATTTTGCTGTCTATGCTCTGATTTTTCGTGTAATTTGGTATCAATCTCTACATTAGCCAATTGAATCCCATTAGCATCCATCATCTCACGCAACTTTGGGATAGCCATTTCAAGCGCTTCTTTAACAGTCGAATTCATCGCACTAAACTGGATTGTTGCCTGATCATTTTGCATCTGTATTTTAACTTCAATCGAGCCCAGATGTGCTGGATTCAATTTCATTGCCACAGACTGTAAATTCTGCTTCGTAATCCATTGTATTTGATCACCCAGCTCATCGGTCCACCCGGGAGCATTTAGTTGCGTTTCCATCTGAAAGCTTTGTGTTAGGACGGCAGGAGCTGAGCTGTTCACAGGAATTATTGCAGAACTTTGCTGAGCGGTTAGTCCAGCGTCAGGGAATAGTTGATTAACTATTTTATCCAATGGTTTAAATTGCTGGTACTGCTTTACCTGGTGATCGGTTATTTCAAGGCTATGGCGTAAATCACTACCCAAAATCTTTACACCTTTATTGAAACTATCGTTTACAACTTTTGTAATATCAGTTTCATCCTGAGGTAACTGATCGGTCACTATTTTTTTATTCGCCGCGTCAATGACAGGCAACACTTGCTCTTGCATAACCGGTTTATTAGCCGAGAGCGCATTAGCATCGATCAGATTATTCTGCAATCGATTGACAGAAGCCATTGTATTGTTGATTGGCCTATCGATTAATTCCGCAAGATCATTTGTTTTTGGCTGAATAGGGTCAACTGTTCTCGAGGGTTGGTCAGAAAGCAGTTTTATCGCTTTATCTGGGAATCCTCTCTCGATTCCCGTGTTTCTAAACGTTGATTCTCCAGATGAATTCAACGAATCTAACCCCAGTACATTCGCAGGGTTAACAATGCTTCGGTCAATAGCCGGTAACTTTCTATTGCTATTCGCAAGGGGGGGCTGCGTAAGATTCTTCTCGAATTGTTTTGTTGCATTGTCTGCCGTGTTGTTAGCAAGACTCGAACGTTGAACTTGTGTAGCCTCGCTCTCTTTCACCACAGAAAAATCTGCGAAAGATCGACTTTCTACTGATCTGTGAGCCGTATCGATAACCGAGTCAGAAGCTGGTAATTCCAGAGGGGGTATAGCCTGGTCAGGCAGACCATTAGATGGGTTTTTCAATGACTGCCGTGGTGCCATACTATGAATAGCCACTCTTACTTGAACCGTAGAACTCTCATTTCCCATAGCACGTTCAACAGAGAGCACAGAAGGCGTAGCGGAAAACACTTGCCTCTCAGGCGGAAGAAAAATTCCATTGTCGTGCGTATCACCAGAATCCAGAAACAGCTCAGGGTCAATTTCCCTGTCAATTTTATTATCTGACACAGGGGGGCTGCTCTGCTCCAACAAATCAGAAAACTCTGGCAAGAAAATCGCAAGACCTTGAGCAACAGGCACTTTATTTGCACTTCCCGTCTCAATCATGGAGGCTTCAAGGCTGGCGTTCAATAATGTAATACTATCTGACATTAAGTATTCTTCAATAGATTAGAATTCTATAGTGAAGAAGAGCAACTAACATGCCAAAAATAATCAACCCTCACAGAGCCTTTTATCTGGGTGATTAGTTACCCAATTTAAAACCTGATCTCATCGCGTATTCATCGAGAATTTTTTGCTCCCGGGAATTCTCGGTAAACTGCTCGTCACTACTGAACCCCTCAATTAATTTTTCAACTGCCTGAGTATGCGTTCGTTTTTTCGTCCACTCCTGATTAGCCTGATTAAGCTCTGATTGAAACCGCTCAACCACAAGTTGTTGTTGCTGAAAAGCTATTCCAAGTTGTTCTACAAAAACCCGGTAATTGTTAATCTCCATGGCTCCCACTCCCTGTTCGCCAGTCGCAGCCAATTTTTTCGAGTATTGCTCTCGATAATCCCCAAGCTCATTCAGGCGCACACACTGTTCATCAAATGCCTGTCGAATCTTTAGTAGATTTCTGGCTGCAACCTGCTCCTGATTTTTTGCAATTTTCCTCACCATTTTCATCCTGACTGAACGTTTCATGCCGGACTATTTTCCACATCAAACATGACTTCCTTCAAGCCACCAAGGCTCTTCTCCCAGCCAATCGATTCGTCCTTCCCCTGTTGCAGAAAAGCGCCCAACCTGGGAAACATCGCTATTGATAAATCAATTTCAGGACTACTACCCTGCTGATAAGCACCTACACTAATTAAATCCTTATTTTGCTGGTAGGTTGAATAGATTTTTCGAAACAGTAGCGCCCTTTCCTGATGTTCGGGTGAAACGATCTCAGACATCACTCGACTCACTGACGACTCAATGTCTATTGCCGGAAAATGCCCTGCTTTTGCCAGATCACGACTAAGCACTAAATGACCATCAAGTATCGCTCTGGCTGCATCTGCGATAGGGTCATTCTGATCATCTCCTTCAGCAAGCACAGTGTAAAAGGCAGTAATTGAGCCGCCTTTAGTGCCACCAGTACCCGCTCGCTCGACTAATTGGGGTAATTTTGCAAAAACGGAAGGTGGGTAACCTTTTGTTGCAGGGGGTTCGCCAACGGCAAGTGCGATTTCTCGCTGCGCCTGGGCAAAGCGGGTCAGAGAATCCATTAATAACAGCACCTGTTTTCCCTGATCACGAAAATATTCGGCAATACTTGTCGCCAACATAGCGCCGTGTAAACGCATCAGAGGTGACGTATCTGCTGGCGTTGCGACAACGACCGAACGTGACATCCCTTCATCGCCGAGAATATTCTGCACAAACTCTTTGACTTCTCGCCCGCGTTCTCCGATCATGCCGACAACAATGACATCCGCCGTCGTGTATCGTGTCATCATCCCCAGCAACACACTCTTTCCAACACCACTTCCCGCAAATAAACCCATGCGTTGACCACGGCCAACCGTAAGCAAAGAGTTGATAGCCGCCACGCCAACATCCAGTGGCTCATGAATCGGCTCACGCTCCAACGGATTGATTGGAGAACCCGTAATAGGCACCTGACTCGTTGCCTGCAAAGGCCCCTTATTGTCCAGTGGCTTGCCTGCACCATCCAGAACACGGCCCAGTAAATTATCACCGACGGGAACGCGGTAAACAGTATGAACAGACCTTACTCTCGCACCTGGCCCAATTCCCTGCATATCACCTACTGGCATCAGATAAATCTTATCATCATGGAATCCCACAACTTCTGCTTCGACATTTTCGCCGGAAATCGAAGTAATCATGCAGCGCCCACCGATTGCAGCCTTACAACCAACAGCTTCTAATGTTAGTCCAACCATACGGGTTAACTTCCCATCCACTTCAACTGGCAGGATCTCAGCTGCCCTGTCCAGATAGGGCATAAGTCGATCACGCCAGAGTGTATTACGCTCTATATCAGGAACCATCAGGCTGAAGCGTCACTTGTACGCTCACCGCCCAGAACATTTGAGATGATTGCATTGAGTCGTGACTCGACAGTCATATCTATCTGAGAGGTATCTGTTACGACATTACAACCACCACGAGTCAACACTGGATCTTCTATGATATGAAGATTATCTTTTTCTCCATCAAGCGACAATGCAGTACGAACGAGACTTGCATCATCCGGATGTAATACCAATTGAATCTGTCTACTTGCAACAGGAAGAGCATTCAGCGCATCTTTTACAACAGCGATCACCTGATTTTCTTCTACCTTTAATTCACGACGAACTAATTGCCTTGCAACACACATCGCTAGTTGAACAAGTTGCTGCTCTATTGAAGCATCAAGTCTTTCGAACGGCTCTCCCAAAGCATGTATCAGGCAATCAAACTGTTCTGACTTTTCTTCCATTTCCTGTAAACCTGCTGCTTTTCCCTCTCTCAGACCTTGCTGAAATCCTTCTTTTCTAGCATTTTCCTGAATTTCTTCAATCCCGGCCGCAGTTAATAGTTGCTGTTCAGAACTCTGTTCTCGGGCATTACTGGCACCCCCCCCCATGTCTGGAAGCTGCCATGAAAGACACTCTGACAGTTCCTCACTTCGAATAATTTTAGACAAATTGCTCACTCCCACCGCCTAGTGCAATTTCACCAGAGTCTGATAATCGACGTGCGACCGTTAGTATTTCTTTCTGAGCGTCTTCTACTTCACTCAATTTTACCGGGCCTTTATTTTCAAGATCATCTTTCATCATTTCGGCCGCACGTGATGACATATTTTTGAATATTTTTTCCTGCATAGCAGCGTCAGCACCTTTCAATGCAAGTATCAACACATCGGATGCGATTTCTCTCAACAAAGTTTGAATGCCTCGATCATCAACATCCATCAAGTTATCAAATACGAACATTAAATCAGCAATATTCTGACCAAGATCTTCATCCTGCCCATTGATTTTCTCCATTATTTCAGCTTCAATTGTGCTATCAACAAAGTTAAGAATATCTGCTGCCGTCTTGACTCCGCCAACAGATGATGACTGAACATTTTGGCTGCCACTGAATTGCTTCTCAAGAATTGCATCCAGCTCCTGCAATGCAGACGGTTGTATCCCTTCTACAGAAGCGACTCGCATAATGACATCTTGCCGAGTATTTGCAGGTAAATTATTAACGACCTCACCTGCATGATCACTATCTAGATAAGATAAAACGATTGCCTGTATCTGCGGATGTTCTACTTTAATCATTTCAGCAACTGCACGTGCATCCATCCACTTAATCGCTTCAAGCCCTTTACCACTACTGCCAAGCAGAATACGGTCCATCAAACCATTTGCTTTTTCCTCACCTAAAGCTTCGATCATTGCTTTTCGAATATAATCTTCAGCGCCCACACCAATAGCTGTCTGATCGGATATTGCGCCGACAAATTCATTCAATACGACCAACACCTCAGAACGGCCAACATTTGACATTGCAGCCATTGCAGATCCAATCTTCTGCACTTCTTTGGGCCCCATATGCTTTAAAACTTCTGCGGCATTCCCCTCACCGAGGGCAAGAAGTAATACTGCAGAACGATCGGTACCCGATAATTTTGATGCGTTACTCTCAACCATCTTCTGACACCCAGTTCTTCATTAATTGTGCTGCCCGTTTCGGGTCTTCAGTGACCATATTTTTAACTGTTTCAAGACCGTTCTGATAGCTGTCTGTTTTATGCGCTAATTGCGCTGTGCCAGAATTCTCCGCACCGGCTCCTCCAGATTGATCACTAAGACTTAGCTGATCTTCTCCGTTCTTGATCCCCTCTCCCTGGGAACCTGCATGAGCCAACGCCAGAGAACCATCTGCATTTTGAGCCACGGTATGGGTAGCAAGACTCTTCAACGTCGGCTTCAAAACACCGAACACCAGAAGAATCAAACCAATGACTCCACCCGCTTGTTTAGCGACGTCCCAAATCCAGGGTTTTTCGAGTAAGGTTTGTTCAGGAACGGGCTCAAGCTCAGGCGGTGGAAGAAATGCGGAAGTCACCACATTCACCGTATCACCCCGCTGAGCACTAAACCCTACAGATTCCTTGATTAATGACGTGAACTGGTCAATCTGAGCTTTTTCCCAGGCTTCCTGACCCGTTTCTCCCGCAGCATTTATCGTCTTTTTATAATCAAGAACAACAGCTACAGAGAGCTTGCGTATCACTCCGGATGCAAGTTTGGTATGGCTTGTTGTTTTATCGAGCTCAAAGTTTCTTACTGTGCTCTTGCTACTATTTTTGGCGTTGCTGGCATCACCATCTGCGCCGTTAGCCTGACCCTGTAGCTGACCACCCTCTGGAGGCTGATTCACCAGCGCCCCAGGGACTCCGCCAACACCACCGTTAGCTGCCAATGACCGATTTTCACTGAGCTGTTCGCTGCGTAATGCGGGCAAGTCTGGATTGTAGGTTTCCTCTGTTTTTTCAATTTCGGTAAAATCCAGTTCCGCAGAAACGCTAGCACGCACTTTTCCTACGCCCACCATGGGCTCTAGCAGAGAAAGAATTTTTGAAGCGTATAAATCTTCCAGCTTTCGATTATATGAAAACTGATTCGATGTAGCACCATGACCACGCTCTTCAAAACCATTATTCAATAAATTCCCATGTTGATCAGCCACGGTAATATTATTAGGCTCCAGGTAAGGCACACTGGATGAAACCAGGTGCATAATGGCTGCTATCTGTTCTTCATCAAGTGCTCTGCCTGAATACAATTTCACCATCACGGATGCCGTCGGCTTACTTTTTTCTCGCATGAAAACAGTGCGCTTGGGGATAGCAAGATGAACCCTCGAAGATTCAATATTTCTCATACTGGAAATCGTGCTAGCCAGCTCGCCTTCCATAGCACGCTGGTATCTTGCCTTTTCCATGAACTGACTTGAACCAAAACTCTGTTCTTTTTCAAGTAGCTCAAAGCCCATTGAGTTTGCAGCTGGCAAACCATCCTTAGCGAGCTCCATTTTTGCAGAATGCAGTTTATTATTCGGCACCATCACTGCACCGCTGCTTTCGTCTACTTTGAATGGAATACCTGATTTCTGCAATGCCTCAATTACATCCCCAGCGTCACGGCTGGATAAATTACCATATAACAAGGAGTAATTTGGCGTTTGAGACCACAAAACTATAGAGACGCCTAACGCGACACTCGCCGCTAGCCCGATCATGAGACCGACCTGACGTAACATTGGAAGGCGTTGAAACCCATCAACTGATTCTGTTTGTACTATTGCCATAATTTATTAACTATCCTGTCAATCAAACCTGCATATTCATAACGTCCTGGTAAGCACTAACCAGTTTATTCCTTACTTCTGTCATCGCTTGAAATGAAACGCTAGCTTTTTGCAAGGCAATCATCACTTCGCTCAAATCTGTATCAGGATCACCCGCACTAAACGCTTCGGTCATTACCCCTGCTGTTTTCTGCGTATCATTAACTTTATCAATTGATGTCTGAAGCAACGTAGAAAAATCTGCTTTTGCGACGCCTGTCGGATCAGCACCTGTAACGGGTTTTGCCTCAGCAACAATGGAGACTTGCCGCATTTGTGCTAACACTTGATCTATACCACTAACTGACATAATTTTTCCCTCGTTTATACCGGTATTTCAATTCCATGATCACGCATTTTTGCGAGCTTGTACCGCAGTGTCCTGGTGCTGATACCTAACTGCTCGGCTGCCGTTTTACGGCTTCCCCCACCCACATTTAACGCATCCAGGATTAAATCGAATTCTTTATTTCTGAGGCAACCACCCAATCCTTCCGGACTCTCTGGAGTAACTGCCTCATTTATCTGAATTCCATCATTGGACTCAAATTTCAAATCCTCAGCATGTACTGTATCTGATGACAATAAAATCAATGACCTCTGAAGAACATTATCCAGCTCCCTTACATTGCCAGGCCACGGGTATTCCAATAATTTTCGACTAGCCGAATCCGTTAAACAGGGCATTTTTTCCAAACAGCCGCTGTAGCGAGAGATCATTAACTCCGCAAGTGGTACGATATCTTTTTTTCGTTCTCGCAAAGGCGCAAGGTGCAACGGAAAGACATTGAGCCTGTAAAACAAATCTTCTCTGAATCGGCCTGCAGCGACTTCTTCACGCAAATTCCGGTTGGTCGTTGCTATTACCCTGACATCAAGTGAAATCACGCCATTACCGCCCAGGCGCTCCACTTCTTTTTCCTGCAGAACGCGTAATAATTTTGCCTGTAAACCCAAATCCATTTCTGAAATTTCATCGAGTAACAGTGTCCCATTCTGTGCCTGCTCAAACTTTCCGGCGCGCGCCTGGTAGGCTCCAGTAAAAGCGCCTTTTTCGTAACCAAACAATGAAGCTTCAAGCATATTCTCTGGAATTGCTGCACAGTTAATGGCAACAAGTGTTCCGTCACACCGTTTAGAGTACTGATGAACAAGCTGTGCGAAAACTTCTTTGCCCGTACCCGATTCTCCACTAATCATCACTGTCGCATCAGTAGATGCTACGCGCCTGGCAAGACTGGCCAATCGGCGCGTTTTATCATCCACAGCAATGACACCAGCATCGTTAATTTCAACGGGAAGGTGACGATTGATCATTTCAATAAATGCTTCAGCATCAAAGGGTTTTACAAGATAATCAACGGCCCCACTTCTTATTGCATCGATGGCCATTTCGATGGTTCCATAGGCTGTCATGAGCATAACGGGAAGATCTGGATAAATTGATTTCACTTTCCGAAGAAGCGTGTGCCCATCTATCCCCTTCATCTGTACATCACTTACCACAAGATGCACTTCTTTCTGTTCTAGAAGGCTTAACGCTTGCTCACCACTTTCGGCTAAAATAACTTCGTAACCTGCGATTTCAATCGTTGTAGATAATGCATCGCGCAATGACTCATCGTCCTCAATAATAAGAATAGATTTCTGGCTCATAAACAAGCCTGCTTTTTAGTGCCGGTGTTTTCTTTGTGGCATCTTTGTATGCTACTGGCCAGAATGCCTGATTTATTCAGATAAGGAAATTTCATTGTTAAGCGCATTCCAGCTGAATGCGTATTTTCAGTATCTACTTTTATTGTTCCCTTGTGCGCCTGAATCACTGTGCTAACAACAGCAAGGCCAAGGCCTGTCCCATTATTTCTCGTCGTAAAAAAGGGTTCAAATATTTTATCAGCATCTTTTTTTTCAATGCCTGGCCCATTATCTTCTATAGATAAATAAATAGAGTCTTTCTCATTCCGCACATCCCATTGAATTTTCACGCCGTCTCCAGTTGCATGAATAGCGTTAATCACAAGATTGCTCAGCGCGCCCTTCAATAACGAATGGTTACCCGCTATGAAATAGTCATCCTGGTCTGTTTCAACTGCCCATTCAGCACCTGCTTCCCGCAGTTGCAACTTTAAGGATTGCTCAACATCCTCAATCAAATAACGAATTGAAATACACTCCTCACTAGTCATCTCATTTTTTGAGAAAGCGAGCATGTCATTAACCATTACATTGAGTGAATGCAAACCTTCTTGTATACGCTTTGCAAAATCAGCTCGCTGTGTTTCAGGTAAGTGTGTATTCCTCAGGTTTGACGCATACAGTAAAGCCGATGAAAGTGGGGTTCTAATCTGATGAGCAAGCTTTGCTGCCATTTCGCCCATAGAAGTCAATCGTTCCTGATGACTGGTTTGCCTCTCCAATAAAACTCTATCGGTAATATCAGCCAGTAACAGAATAGTGGAATTCTCGATCTCTAGCGCCTGTCGAGATACGGATATAATTCTTCCATCAGGTAAAACTATTTCGCAGCTATTGTTTATCGTGTTGTATTCGAGGCCAGGAAGAGCCTGATCGAATCGTTGACCCACTGTACAACCAGCAAGCAACTGTGTTGCTGCCGCATTTAACTCCCGAATCAATCCCTTATCGTCAACCACGATAACACCCGCTGGCAATGTGCTTAGCAAGGTCACCAGACGATCAGCCAGGCGCTCTTTTTCCGCTAGCTCATGTGACCGCAGAGCCTGGGTAGCCTGTAATTCATTGCTTAAAGAAGTGACACGGGACTCAAGTGACTGGTAGGAAGTCTGCAGGCGTTGAGATTCCTGAGAAAAAGTCTCAAACGCCTCCAACAGTGACTCATTTGATTTGGCATGCTCGCGCATGAAGGGCACCCACTTGTGTATAGTGTATTACGCACTTAACTTAGCAAGTAGTATGCCTTTATTATTTTTTACTTTATAAATAATGACTTAGGAAATGAAAAAATTATAATCGTCAAACTCTCGGCGCATTGTCACTGCGCTGAAGACCGTATTTTCTGAGTTTTTCAACCAACGTTGTCCGGCGCATTCCCAGTCGCTTTGCAGCACGAGCCACCACGCCATTCGCATCGTCCAGCGCCTGTTTGATAAAGCCAACTTCGAGATTACTTAAATGCTCTTTCAGATCAAGACCGTCGCGCGGCAATCGGGGTTCATCGGTTAATTCATAATGAGCCGCTTCCGCCGTCAGCATGTCATCACTATAGACTGGTAATTCGGAATTCCCAACCGCATCAACCTGAAATTTTTCAGGCAAATCACCCACTTCGACGATACCAAATGGGTACAGTATGGCTAACCGCTCAATAAGATTAGCGAGCTCTCGCACATTACCAGGCCAGCTATACTGGCATAACGACACAATTGAGCTTTGCGCCAATCTAACTGAACCTCGCTTTTCACGTTCAATTCGACGTATCAACTCATTCACCAGCAGGGGAATATCTTCAACACGATCGCGTAAAGGCGGCATTTCAATGGGGAAAACATTCAAACGATAAAAAAGGTCCTCTCGAAACTTGCCCTCAGTAATCGCTTCTTCCAGATTTCTGTGCGTTGCCGCAATGATTCGAACATCGGCCTTAATACTCTTATTACTACCCACTCTTTCAAAGGTTCTTTCCTGCAATACCCGCAGCAATTTCACTTGCATGGGCAGGCTCATATCACCAATTTCATCAAGGAAGAGCGTGCCTTTCTCCGCCAGCTCGAAACGACCTTGCCGTGCGCTAATGGCGCCAGTAAAAGCTCCCTTTTCGTGCCCGAACAGTTCCGATTCAAGTAAGTCAGCAGGGATAGCACCACAGTTAACCGGTACAAAAGGAGATTCGCGGCGCTTTGAATAATAATGCAGATTTCTGGCAACTACTTCTTTGCCAGTACCCGATTCACCCAGAATCAGAACGTTGGCATCTGAATCTGCGACCTGCTGAATCATTTTCCGAACTACCTGAATAGAGCGGCTAGTCCCTACCAGACTACGAAACAAATCGACTGGTCGATGGCTGCTACCATCTTTATGGGACTCAAGATACACCTCTGCCTGGTGTAAGGCACTGGTCAACTGAGTATATCTGACTGGCAAACTCACACGCCCAAGAACACAGGAGCTAGCCTCAATGGCAACTGTTGGTTCTTTATTTTTTTCAGCAAGAAGATAGATGGGAAGATGCTCGTCAAAATCATGCACTTCTTTTAATAATTTTTGCAGCATTCGTTCAGTTTTACAGCTACCAATAAGCACAGCTAATAGACTCTCGTCTTTATCCAACGCAGCCTGCCAATTATCGCAGCTTTGAGTCCACACAGGCTCATGATTGATAAAACGCAATACAGATAAAAGATCACGACCGTGATCCATATCTGCTTCGATAATTAAAACTTTTGGTTCCTTGACTGATACCAACTCGCCCATGAAAAGCCACCTGTTGTCGATTACTCATGTTTCCATTCAAAACCCGTTCCGTTTAGCTATTGACAATGAATAATATCTATACGCAACGCAGGTGAATTTAACCACCACCGGACTGAAATGTCAAAATATTGTCACCGATTTATTTAACGAGTGAGTACAGCAGGAAAAGTACCTTTGGTTAGCAACACGCATCTGCCAATCCGTAAGCGGGAACTATCTGGATAATGTTTCTGAGTAGGCCTCACAGGCGAATTTATTTTTATTTTTCTGGCTGATCGAGGCCGCCAGCAGTTGCCTTGCGCTATCACTCATAGCAGCGAGTTGCTGGTTAATATCGAGCGTCCGTTCTATAATTTGAGTAACAAAAAATTGATCTGTTTCAGCGATGGGTGTGGAAAAACATTTTTCCATCGTTTCCTGCCTTTGTTTCTCCAGGAGCGTGATCTGTTCCCAGTCCCCCTTACTGACGAGCGCCTGCATATCGAGACTGATTTTCAGGAGGAAATTAAATGCTTCTCGCTGAGGGCCTTCCATGATTAGCGTCTAAGATTGCGCAGCTTCATGGCCTGCAATAGCATCCCATGCCATCTTGATCTCTCTTAACAGAGCGGACACTTCATCCAGCAATACAACATCACTGGTTCGGCTCGCTTCGAGCAGCTTTCTCTCCATGTAATCATACAGATCATCAAGATTAGTGGCGATTTCGCCGCCTTTCTCCATATCCAGGCTCATTCTAAGTCCTTTAACTATAGAGATCGCACTGCCGATATCCTTGCATTTCTCAGCTATCGCATTGCGTTGAATCCCGCCTTTTGCAGAGGCAATTTTTGCCAACGCCCCTTCCATGAGCATTTGTATTAACCGATGCGGTGAGGCGGACTCTATCCCTGTTTCTATCGCATTTCGGCTATATGCCTTTAGTGCGTTATTCGCGCTTGCTAAACTCAAAATTCAAACCCCATTATGATTGATTAAAAGTAAAACCAGGCAACGCTGCTAACTGGCTTGTCAAATATTGACTGGTACCATTTAACTGCCCAATCAATGTATCTAACGTTTCAAACTGATTCCGAAGGCGAAGCTCAGTTAAGCCCAAACGATATTCCGTGCTTTCGATATTTCGATCTACCGAACGAATTCTTGTGCCAATACTGCTCGTTCTATTATCCAGTAAACCGTCAACATCAAGAAAAGTATCGACCAGTGCGTCCAGTCGGAACAAATAGCCCTGGTCATCATCAGCAAACAGCTCAGAAAAATTATTAAAGTCCGTTTGAACAGATGCTTCCAGATCTGATTGATCAAGAGTCATGGTACCGTCACGCAGGATACTCACGCCAACATTCGTTAAGTGAGTAAATGATCCGGACAAACCCTCTGGAGCCGTGTTCAGTACACCGCGAATACTGGCATCAATACGCCTGAGCGTTCCATCATTGCCAAAATCATCGTTGCTAAACCCATCGAGCGTCTTATTTAATGAATTGTAAGCTTCGACAAAAGAATTCACAGATTCAGTCACGCCTTCTATATTCCTGGTCACCGTCAATTCCGCCGCCTCGGTGGTTTCAGCCAGCAGGCTCAATGTTAATCCGTCAACGGCATCTGAGATAACATTTGAAGGCCTGGAAATCGTATAGGTCCCATCGATCAGCACCTCTGCATCTTCTGCAAGCTGCAAGTCAGACATACCAAGGGTCGCCGACAATCCACCGGTATATGTCACACCAAGACTGTTCTCCAGCCCTGATTCAGTCGAGGTAAATACCAGGTAATGACTCGTATCAGATTCATTGATAATCGTTGCCGTTACGCCGGTGTTATCTGTCGCATGATTAATAGCATCACGCATCTGTTCAAGTGTTTTACCGCCTGCATCTACAACAAAAGACTCACCATTAATCGTATAGGTGATTTGCTCGCCAGCCGTCCCAATTAGGGTAGTATCAACATCAGCAAAAGCAAGCGAACCCATTTTATGGACTTCAGCCAAATTGTTTATCTGGATATCTGTTGAGCCAATTGAAGCATTAGGGCCCGCATTAACTGTAAATGCACCTTCATCGCTGGATGCTGCAGAAAACCGCTTAAATACTTCCGTTGTCTTCAGCTCAGCCATTGATTTTTGAAAGGATGATAAAGCCGACTTTAATTGCCCAAACGTACTTAACTGGGCATTTAATTCGCTTTTATCCTGTTCGAGGTTATTGAGTGGCGCACGTTCCAGGCTCATCAACTGTTCAACAATTGAGTTGGCGTCAATACCAGAACCAATACCAAGTGCACTGATCATATTTCAAACCTCGACTCAATGTGGTGCATTATTGTATAAATAACATTTATGCTTGCTCACGGATAATCACACCGTCTCCAACATTACCCGCCAACTCCAGAATTTCTTCAGATGGAATCTGGCGTATTAATTCATTAGTTTTAGAATCCAGCACTTTAATGACGACCCGACCACTGTCCTTATCAACATTAAACTGTAAATCCCTTTGCAGATTCTGAACATAGTCGCTTATCTTTACCACTGCATCTTCTACCTTCTCTGCAATAGCATCCGTACTTGTCAACTCAGATCCATTTATTTTTGACTCTGAGTCCAGGGCTTTCTGTCCCTTCGAAACATCTATTGCCGTACTTATTTTTTCTCTGTCTGTCCGTGCGAGTCCCTGCACCCCAGGCATATCCATTAGTTGGATAGTTGGAATACTTTCGGATGACATGATCCACCTCATCATAAGAATGAACCAGGTGAGCGCAACCCACCTGGCATTTTCTGTATCAGCTTATTGTAATAAAGCCAGAGCCGATTGTGGTAACGCATTAGCCTGAGACAACATCGCAGTACCTGCCTGTTGCAGGATCTGTGAACGTGTCAGGTTAGCTGTTTCTACCGCGAAATCTGCATCAATGATTCGACCACGTGCTGCTGCCGTATTTTCGCGAGCAGTATCCAGAGAGCGGATCGCTGTTTCCATCCGACTTTGTGCTGCACCCAGTGTTGCACGCTCTGAGTTAACTTTATCCAGAGCCGTATCAATAAATCCAATAGCTGACTGTGCCGTTGCTGCATCAGTTGAAACCGAACCATTAATAGCGCCTGATAACGCAGTATCCGCAGACATATCAGTTGTTGTCACTGAAATTCTGTCATTAGCTGTGTTGTTAGCACCAACCTGGAATGTCTGCGCACCGGCATCACCCGCAAGAATCTTGGTTCCATTGAAATCAGCAGAAGCGACAACACGACTAATTTCTGTTGCCAGTGCCTGGTATTCAGCATCCAGACTTGCCCGGTCAGTCGTTGAGTTAGTTGCGTTTGATGATTGCACGGCCAGTTCACGCATACGCTGCAATGATTCCGTTACACTGCCCAGCGCACCCTCAGCTGTTTGCGCCATTGAGATACCGTCATTTGCATTACGAATACCCACTGTTAAACCACGTACCTGTGCATTCATACGTTCAGCGATAGCCAAACCAGCAGCATCATCCTTTGCGCTGTTTACTCGCAAGCCTGAAGACAGACGCTGCAATGAAGTATTAAGTGAACTCTGTGAATTCGTTAAGTTACGCTGAGCATTCAGTGATGCAACGTTCGTGTTAACGGTTATAGCCATGTGTATTACTCCCGGTATGGGTTTATATTTAGCGGATATACTCAAAATTTGGTATTTACCGCTTCCGGGGAATGTAACGTCTGTAAACAAGGAATCTTTAATAATTCTACAGCACAAAAAACATAGAATATGCGATTGTTTTTGGTCGAAATTTTCTTTTATTCCCAGAAATTATGCAAATAATCTATGTGAACTCCATCACAACTTTCGCACAGGAGTCCAGTATGGATAAAAATCATCCGCAGTGATCTGAAGCATAACAAGCCATTATCCGCCATTGTTTTGACAAAAACACGACCTTAACAAACAAGTATTTATAACCGAGAAACCCAGGCAATCATATGAAAAGATTGGGAACACCTTCGATATAACTAATAACACATTGTTTTATATTATATTTACAATTTTTTTGTGAATCTTCAGATAATGATGAAAAGATCACCATGAAACGAAAATCGTGCGTTATTAAGTAGTTGGCTTGATGTTTGCATTTATCCTGAGGCATTACTCCCGATTATCTTATGGAACAGTTATATGCTTGCGGATAAAGTAAAAGAGCCTGATTTCGCCATAAACAATGGCAAACCCCTGTTCGATCATCCTTTGCATGTTGGCACACCTAATATAGGTAACAAGCAGGCTATCCTGAGTAAAATTGAAGATATCCTTGATCGTCGTATGTTGAGTAATGGAGGCCCGGTTGTTCGAGAGTTCGAACAACGCATTGCCGATTATATTGGTGTCAAACACTGTATTGCAGTGACTAATGGGACGACGGCACTGGAAATTGCAATCCGTGCGCTCGATATGAAAGGCGAAGTGATTGTTCCTTCCATGACATTTATCGCCACCGCTCACGCCCTTCAATGGCAAGGGATCACACCTGTTTTCTGCGATATTGATGAAAACCTGCATCACATTGACACACAAAAAATTGAATCACTGATTACACCAAACACGACGGGAATACTCGCGGTAAATTTATGGGGCCGCCCCTGTTATGTTGAAAAGCTGGAAGCCATTGCAGAAAAATACAATCTAAAACTACTTTTTGATTCAGCGCACGCCTTTGGTTCTTCCTATAAAGGTGAAATGGTTGGCCAGTTTGGCCATGCAGAAATATTTAGCTTTCACGCCACAAAATTTCTCAATACATTTGAAGGTGGCGCGATCGCAACAAATAACGATGAACTCGCCAGAATCATTCGCCTGATGAAAAATTTTGGTTTCAATGACCGTGATCAAGTGGATTATCTGGGCATCAATGGGAAAATGAATGAAGTCCAGGCAGCCATGGGGCTGGTATCTCTTGATAGTATTGAACACTTTATCGAACACAACAAAAATAATTATCTGGCGTATAAACATGGCCTCAGTGATACCCCTGGGTTGAGCCTGTTAAAATACGATCTCGAAGAAAAAAACAATTATCAGTACATCATTATAGAAATTGATGAAAAAGTATTTGGCTTATCTCGAGATAGAACGGCGGATGTTTTGCATGCAGAAAATATTGACGTAAGGCGCTACTTTTTCCCTGGCTGTCATAGAATGGAGCCATATAAATCCTATTTCCCAAATGCCCACCTTCTGCTTCCTGTCACTGAAAATATATTGGCACGTGTACTGGCTTTTCCTACCGGGAATGCGGTGACTCAAAACAATATTACAAAAATCTGTCAGAAAGTAAAAATGATGCACGAAAGTCACGAGAAACTAACCGAAATTCTGAAATAAAAACCAGACACTAAACATCAAATATTTTTCACAACGTAAAAAATAAATGGACCTTAGATACGATGAATAATACACCGCTTATCACTCTTGTAATCTCCACGTATAACCATGAAAAATACATTCAGGAGTGCATAGAAAGCGTCCTGTCGCAGAATATTGATGACATGGAGATTATTATTCTTGATGATTGTTCTACAGATAATACAGGTAGTATTATTCAGCCCTATCTTGAAGACACCCGTATCACATACATTCGTAACAAAAAGAACCTTGGAGGAAGAAAAAACAACAGCAATGCGTTAAAACCTGGTAAAGGGAAATATCAGGTCTGGTTACATGGCGATGATTATTATCTCGATGGCCATTTACAAAGCCATGTCGACGCACTTGAAAACAACCCTGATTGCTCATTAGCCTATAGCCCCTGCTACTGGGTAGACGAAAACAGCAATAGACTACAATTACTTAATCACCCAGGCCATAAAGAGAATGATTATTGTGGCAACAGGAATGAACTGGCTGATTTATTAATTTACGATAATTATATTACACCCTCCTCTGTCGTTTTCAGACGAAGTGATCTAGAGCATATTGGCCAGCTTCACCCAACAATACCTGGGGCAGACTGGGATTTGTATTGCCGTTTTGCAACCCAAACCAACGGGTTTGCATTTATCAAGCAAGCCAGCACTATGTATAGAATACATAGTGAACAAATCTCGGTTAAATTTTATGGCAGTGATGCCCCTGTTAAAGCCCACTTCCATGTAGTGGAACAGGCGTTTGAATCTAATAGTGCGGCATTTCTGTACGGTTTTGAGAAAAAAATATTCGATCACCTTGAAAAACGAATCCAAAATTACAACCAGGTAACCCAGGCGAAATACCTTCTTCTCTTCAAACAATTAAAAGATAAGTATTACCCAAATGACACAAATATTGGCTATGTCTGTAAAACCAGTACGCCCTTGATAAGTGTCATAATCCCCACCTATAACAGACCATCACTACTCAAATTTGCCCTTGAATCGATTGTAAATCAAACCTATCAGAACTGGGAGGCGTTAGTCATTAATGATGCTGGCGAAGACGTAGCAGACCTGGTTTCTTCGATAGACCCATTAAATCGAATCCAATATATTTGTCATTCCGAAAATCAGGAGCGATCCGCAGCGAGGAATACGGGGATCTCTTTTGCTAAAGGCGACATATTCTGCTATCTGGATGATGACGATACATTTTTACCAGAGCATTTATCTACGGTCGTGGAAGAATTATTATCTCGAAATGCTGGCTTTGTCTATACTGATGCTACATACATCAATGAAAATATAGCAGACGAAACAAGAATTGAAATTAGTCGGGCAACTCCATACTCGGGCATTGAATACTCCGCAGAGAGACTGAATATAGCTAATTTCATCCCAATCAACACTTGGGCACATACTAGAGGACTGTTGCATGCAACTAGTGGTTTCGCAATAGATTTAATGACGTATGAAGACTGGGATATATTGCTCCAATTTTCTAAATTAGTGGATTTTATCCACATACCTAAATCCACCACTGAAGTTCATACACGATGTAACTCTAAAA
>JAZGER010000187.1:0-3683 GCA_036478835.1 Gammaproteobacteria bacterium
CATGGGCAATACAAATTTTTTCAGTCATACCGGCTCTGATGGTTTGACTTCTGCCAATCGCGTGACCAATGCGGGCTATGTCTGGCGAGCTGTGGGAGAAAATATCGCAGCGGGTCAACCGACCGTGTTGTCTGTTG
Organism: Gammaproteobacteria bacterium; assembly: GCA_036478835.1. Classification (GTDB taxonomy): domain Bacteria; phylum Pseudomonadota; class Gammaproteobacteria; order DSM-19610; family DSM-19610; genus JAZGER01. The sequence continues at coordinate 138 of JAZGER010000187.1, forward strand.
TCTCTGCCTGGATGGGTAGTCCTGGTCATTGCAGCAATATTATGAGTTCTGCGTACACGGAAATCGGAGCAGCCAGCTATGAAGTCACTGGTGCTGATTTTACGGTGTACTGGACGCAAAACTTCGCAGCACCGCTAAACTAACTATCCCCCTTCAATTTTTTTTAAACAGTGAGCTTAGTGCGGTATATGTTATGACCGTCTTGTCAGTTTTAGTCTCTTCAAGCTTGCCGGATATGGAGAGACAAGGTAACGTTCAGCCTCTTTGATTAACGCTCCGAAAGCGCTTTTTATGGCGATGCCTAATAACCTTGAATACCAGGCAGACTGAATGACCAGGAGCATGATGAAAGCGATATTGTTGTTTATCTGGGCGACTGACAATTTATTATGATTGATTTATCCGATGTTGATGTCTTATTGTTTGATCTTGGCGGTGTCATCATCAATATTGATTTTGATCGCGCTGTTCACTATTGGGCGACTGGGTCAGAAGAGCCTTTCGAAAAAATTAAAGCTAAATTCACTGTTGATGAGAATTACAGGCGGCATGAGCGAGGTGAAATATCGAGCGAGGCGTTTTTCCGGCGTCTGCGACAAACGTTGGGCATAGATTTGTCATTAGACGAAATGGCTGCAGGCTGGAATGCATTAATCATCGATGAGGTGCAGGGTATCGCTCAGCTTCTCGATGCAATTCCCTGTGACAAATCCTTGTATGCGTTTAGCAATATTAATCCGGCCCACCTGGACAGCTGCTGGTCGTTATGTGCGGATGTATTAACGCGGTTTGAAAAGATTTTTGCTTCTTCTGAAATAGGCAGGCGAAAACCAGAACCAGACGCATATCAGCGAGTGATATCTGCGCTGGGAGTCCCCGCTCAGAAAATTTTATTTTTTGATGACCTGATAGAAAATGTTGAGGCTGCCCGGCGCAGTGGAATGCAATCAGTACACGTTAGAAGCACAAGCGACATAGAGACAGCGCTTAAGACAATAGTCTGATGACGTGTAGCCTGAAAGAAAATTGCTAAAGTAGTTAAGCAGTGTATTGATGAAGTTACGTAAAAATCCCTTTATTGATGACAAATTTTAACGCCGTTAACAGCCTGAAAACACCCTTTTGCTTTTCGCGTTGATTTACCCTGTTTATTCTGAATATGACTTGTGTATACTCAAGACTGAATAATAGAAGGAAAGAACATGACTGAGGATATTGCGGAAAGTTACCTGAATATTATTAAAAGTGTTGGCGAAAACCCTGAACGGGAAGGGTTGCTAAAAACACCTGAGCGCGCTGCAAAAGCGATGGAGTTTTTGACGCGTGGCTACGGGCAGGACCTTGACACCTTATTAAATAATGCGGTTTTCCCTTCGGACAACGACCAAATGGTTATTGTCAAGGATATTGAGCTCTATTCGTTATGCGAGCACCATATGTTGCCTTTTATCGGTAAAGCACATGTCGCTTACTTGCCAAAAGGAAAAGTGATTGGCTTGTCCAAAATTGCCCGCATTGTTGATATGTTTGCTCGCCGTTTACAGATACAGGAGCAGTTAACCACCCAGATCGCAAACGCCATTCATGATGTAACAGACGCAGCGGGTGTTGGTGTTGTTATAGAGGCGTCTCATCTTTGCATGATGATGCGTGGTGTAGAAAAGCAGAATTCAGAAACAATTACCTCAATGATGACTGGTGCTTTCCGTGACAATTATCGTACACGCACAGAATTCCTTAAATTAATTAGTCGCTGATGCTCACCGTAAGAATCAAGAACCTTCGTTTGCGTACCTACATAGGGTTCAATGCCGAGGAACGAGAAAAGCGACAGGATCTCGTGATTAACATCCGATTTGATTATGAAGCGAAGAAAGCGGCGGATACAGATGATGTCGAATATGCCGTGAATTATAAAACCATCACAAAAGATATTATTGCTTTTGTTGAAGGGAATCAGTTTTTATTACTTGAAAAGCTGGCCTCAGATATTCTTGATCGTGTCAGGCGGAATAAGCGGGTGAAGTTTGCCGAAGTACAGGTCGACAAACCTCACGCTTTACGTTTTGCGGATTCCGTTTCGGCGTCGGTATCCAGTCAGTCAGCAGGCGATTAAAACAACCAGTAAAAGTTAACTCCAACATGGCTGCCGTCAACATCGTTGTTTTTGGCGGGGCTGTTATCTACAGCTTCCAGTTCATACTCAATAAACATGAATCGGGCGCCTAAAACCAGCCCGCCATTTCCCCAACCATTTAGGCTATAACCATATTCAGCCACCAGGCCTGGTGCATTTTCGAATTCGAATACGGGTCGATTGACATCCTCAAGGTCCAGTTCCGGATTTATGTGATAGCTGATGCCGCCACCCAATCGGTTATTGCCCCATTTTCCAAATGCCAGGAGCTCTACTGGCCAGCGCGTAAACGAAACACTGTCGCCACCGGCAAACACATCATCTGAGTGCATGCCAAAGCTTGCCTGGAGATCAAAGGCGGGGTTGGGTGAAATGATCACGCCGCCCGTTAGCGAAAGCAGGCCACCAGATGAAATATCTCGGTTGTTGGAATTGTTGTTACTGCCAGAGTATTCCACCTCTACAGTTGCCAGGTCTTCACCACCACCCGTCAGGCCTGCGCCAATAAACCAGTTGACTGCCGGGTCGCCAGCCTGTAATTGAATGCTGAAAAAAGAAACGAGGAGTGTTACGAGGGTGCGGCTAAACGTATATTTCATAGGATTATCCTGAGCTGTAAGGGTGTATTTTTCTTTCATGCTGTTATAGCGAAATTTCAGGGGATAACTTTAGAATTCATACAGTGTTTTGTGTTGTTTTGCTTCAATAAAGCGGCGGGGCGTGATCCGGCCTTGTCCTGAAACGACGATGTGCCCAGAGGTATTGTTCAGGGTGCTCTTTGATGACGCGTTCAAGCAAACGATTGATTCTGGCTGTATCCTGATGGAGATCTTCCGAGGGGAAGTTTTCAAGCGGTGGGCAAATTGTTAGTAAATAGCCCTTGTTTTCGGGGAGCCTGATCTGGAAAAAAGGGATAACCAGGGCGCGCGAGATTTTTGCAATCCGCGACGTTGCTGTCGTGGTTGATGCAAGTATATCGAAGAAGGGTATAAATTGGCTATTTGCTCCCGCGTCATTCTGATCAGGGGCATACCAGACGGCATTGGCATTGCTAAGGCTGCTAATCAGGGCGCGGGTGTTATTTCGAGAGATAGCCTTTGTAAATCTTCGTTGTCGTGCGTTATGCATGACGTATTCAAAGACAGGATTCTTATGCTTACGGTAGAGGACCTGAAAGGGATGTCGGGAGGCGAGCAGGCGGCCACCTATCTCCAGCGTCGTAAAGTGTGCACTGAGCAAGAGAACGCCTTTGCCTTTTTCAGCGGCCTGGTCAAGGTGCTCAATACCAGTAATCGTTATTAGCCGATGGAGTGAGTTTTCGTTTCCCCACCAGCATAGTGCCGTCTCGATGATCCCTTTCCCTAGCGAAATGAAGTGTTCCCGTAGCAGCTGGGTTTGCTGTTGTGAGT
>JAZGER010000188.1:0-2721 GCA_036478835.1 Gammaproteobacteria bacterium
TCAGTTTTTCTGCGCCAGCTACAATGATGCGCAAAGAGTCGAGCATTAGCGGGTGAACGCGCCTGTTTTTAGTGTACAGGCGCAGGAAGGTCGACGTCCCGCAGAAAATAGTCGCTTGATGTCGTGCGATGGCTTTCGATATGTTGACCACATCGGTCGGGTCAGGATGGCAGATCATCGGGATACCCTCGATCAATGGCATAAAGGTTGTGACTGTCAAACCAAAGGCATGGAATAACGGCAATGTTGCCATCACCACATCTTCATCAATGGTGTTTAATACATCTGAAATCTGCTTAAGGTTCCCCATTATATTTCGGTGACTGAGCATAACCCCTTTCGGCGCGCCTTCACTGCCACTGGAAAATAGAATCGCCGCTGTGGATTCAAGGTCAGCCTGTTTACAGTACAACGTTTGTATGGTTTTGGCAGGAAGAAATTTCACCTGTAGGTAAGTCAGCAACTGACTCACAGGAGAGATTTCTTTTTTCAAATCTTCGAGAAAAATAACCTGCGTATTTTTCAGGGCGCGAGAAGGGTCCATGCCTTTTTTTGACAGCCTGTCGATAAATTTTCTGGAGCTGTAGACAGTGTTGATTTCTGCACTGTTAATCGCGGCAGAAATCGCCGACTGGCTGGACGAGTAATTCAAATTGACAATGGTTTTCCCCCGCAACAACACTGCCATGTTGGCAATGGCGCCGGCACTTGTCGTCGGTAATAGCAAGCCGATATTTTGTTCCGGGCTGTATTTTTCAATTAGCCGGGAAAATAGAATCGTCGCCGTAGCCAGCTTGTTATAGTCCATCGGTTCGCCAGTCGTATCCGCGATCGCCATTTTGTTACCCATGCGTGACGCGGTCGTCAGCCAGGCATTTGGTAGAGTTTGCAGGCTGCGTGTGTAATCTTCCCAGGAATGAACTGATAATTCGAAAACCTGCTGCTTAAGTTCGGCTGCTTCAGTGGTGATTGACATTGGCTGACCAAAGGCAACAATAATGTCTCGGCGATCTTTTTGACCACGGTCAGTTTTTAATTTATCACTGGAGCGCGAAAAGCGACTACCCCAAAGCCCGCGTAAATAAAACGGCAGTATCACACCTTGCGCACCTTCGGCTGCCTTCTCGTAGCCATGGCGAAATTCTGCGAGCTGACCTGTACGACTAATGACGCCTTCAGGGAAAAGACAAACTACTTCCCCCTCATTTAATAACTGATTAATCATTTTTAGCGCCGACTTGCTGGAGCCACTGGCAATCGGAATAACGCCGAACATATCGAGAATCCATTTCAGATACCAGCGTTCATAAATCGAACGCTCCATGACAAACCGAACCGGGCGAGGGCAGGCGATCTGAATCACGGCCCAGTCTAGCCAGCTAATATGATTACCCAGCATTAACACGCCACCGGTGCCTGGAATATTTTCAAAGCCAATCACTTTCAGGTTGTACTTGCTGGCCAACAGCCGCGCAACAATATAGCGTGTCATTGATTGTGGTAACTGGTAAACCGTATAGGCAGCACCCACGACGGCAACAATCGAGAGCAACACAAACAGGTTACTGCTCTGCGTACCCAGCATCGCAAACAAAACAGTCAGCCCCAGAAAACTGAGCATCGTTATATTCTGGATAAAATTATTTCCGGCCAGTACTGTGCCGAGATCATCCGGGTCGGCATGAAACTGAATCAGGGCATTGAGTGGTACGATGAACAGTCCGCCACAAATACCCAGTACAAAAAAATTGATCCCATGGAGGAGCGTATTTCCCAGGCCGGGCAAAAATGCGAGGCAAATTGCTACACCCGCAGCACCAACCGGAATCAAACCCGTTTCAATGTGATTTTTTGAAGCGCGGCCAGCAATTAGTGAACCCAGCATAATACCCATCCCGGCAAACATCAGCATGGCCTGGATAGTCACCGTGTTCGTCACGCCCATCGTCTCTTTGGCAAAGGCAGGGAATGCAGCCAGCATGACTTGTGAAATCGCCCAGAACATCGACAGGCCAATAATGCAAAGCCAGATCACAGGGTGATTAAACACCCGGCCAAGATTCGTCTTAAGGTAGTTGCCTGAAAGATAACGCTCACGATCAAAATGCATTTCAGTATTGATTGGCCGTTTGACCGGCAGTTTATAGGCAACCATCAATTCAACGACAGCACCTAATATTAGAAACCAGCCAATCGGTGCAATCGTTAGAAGAATATCGCGGCTGTTGTCTGCCGGGTAGCCGCTCAGGCGATGCTCAAACAGGATGGAAAAAACCAGCGTCCCGGAGAGAATCGCAATCGTCGTGATCGCTTGTGTAATGCCGTTGGCCATGGTCAGATAATTCTTCCCAACCAGCTCCTTGATAAAACCGTATTTTGCCGGCGAGTAAACCGCACTCTGAATTGCCAGAATAAACGTCATTGCAAAAGCAGGCCAGAACCAGCCCAGGTAATAAAATAACGTAATGAATGATGTGATAACAACTGCAACCCAGGCGCTCATCCGCATCACCACATTCTTCGGGTATTTGTCAGAAACAAAACCCGCCGGTGTGAACAGTAGAATGAACGGCAACAAAATCAGGGCATTAACAATGGCCGTCAGCGCAATCTGTTCCTGGCCATCCAGCGTTTTGAAAATCGTATTTTGAATAACAATCTTATGCCCCAGATCGACAAAAGCATTCAGGAAAATCATGCTGATGTAAGGCAGAAAGCCGC
>JAZGER010000189.1:0-4456 GCA_036478835.1 Gammaproteobacteria bacterium
ACACTTGTCTCAAATCGTTTTGGTGAGAATGAATGACTGAACTTCAATCAGGCTATGGTGCTTCTCCGGGCATTGCCATTGGGCATGCCCTGAGAATCGAACATAACTTGACAGAAGTCATGGAGATAGCCATTCCTGCCGAAGGCATTGAAGACGAAATATCGCGCTTTCGATGTGCAGTTCGGTTAGCCCGTCAGCAACTAAGAGAAATTCGCAATAGTATCCCTGGCACGACGAGGGCAGACATTACCGATTTCATCGACACACATCTATTGATGCTCGAAGACAGCATGCTCACACTGGCACCTGTCGAACTAATACGTCAGCGACACTGCAACGCCGAATGGGCGCTAAAATCACAACGCGATGACCTCGCATCTGTCTTCGATGAAATGGATGACCCTTACCTGCGCACACGTAAGGATGATGTCGACCACGTCGTAAAACGTATCATGCAAAACCTGTTAAAACAGGAAACGCTAGATGCGAATACAATAAACCCTGACTTTAAAGACTCAATCATACTGTCGCATGACCTGACTCCCGCTGAAACCATCCTGCTACAACATCAGGGTATCGCCGGCTTTGTCACCGAAACAGGGGGGCCGCTCTCCCATACAGCAATCCTTGCCAGGAATCTGGGCATTCCTGCCATTACAGGCTGTCAAATTAGCCGCTCCATCCAGGAAGGCGATCTACTGATAATGGACGGTGAAACCGGGCAGCTTATCCAATGTCCGACTGAAGCAGTGGTAAAAGACTATCAGAAACGACATCGCAATGAACAACGCCGACGGACAAGTCTAAATCGCCTCAAAGACGAACCAACAATTACCCAGGACGGTATACCGATTTCTCTGAATGCTAATATCGATCGACGGGAAGATGTCCGCGTAGCTCGTCGCTACCGAGCGGATGGTATCGGTCTTTACCGAACTGAATTCCTGTTTATGAATCGGCACGATATACCTGACGAGGATGAACAATACCAACACTACTGCGCTGTCATCTCATCTCTCAGAGGTATGCCCCTGACGATCCGCACGCTGGATCTGGGTGCTGATAAAGGAGCCGAGCTTCTCAATCACTATACGCATCAGTCAAACAACCCTGCCCTTGGTTTGCGTGCCATTCGTTTGTGTCTGAAACATTCTGATTTATTTTGCGCGCAATTGCGCGCCATATTACGCGCATCTGCCAAAGGCAAAGTTCGCCTGATGATCCCCATGCTCTCTAACGATAAAGAGCTAACTGCCGTACTGCAAATGATTGAACAGGTAAAAGACTCACTGCTCGCCAGCAAGATTCCTTTCGATGATAATATTCCCATTGGCGGCATGATTGAAGTGCCTGCTGCTGCGCTCTCTTCCTCATTATTTGCCCGCCACCTGGATTTCCTGTCGATCGGGACCAATGATCTAATCCAGTACACGCTCGCCATCGACCGGATGGATGATGAAGTCACTTATTTATATGATCCCGTCCACCCATCAGTCCTTCGACTTATTCAAATGACGATTGATGCCGGCAAGAGCAGCGATGTCCCTGTGTCCATGTGCGGAGAAATGGCGAGCGATACGCGTTACACGCGACTGTTGCTGGGAATGGGGTTGGCTGATTTCAGTGTGCCTCCCAGTGTCCTCCTGGAAGTAAAAGACGTCATTACCAATACCGACATTAGCAAACTTGATAAAATCATCCCTGCGTTACTTTCCTGCGACAACAGCGCAGACATCAAAACCCATCTAAAGAAAATATCAGAACTGTAGCCAGACAGTGACAGGTACTAACCCAAAGTGCTCAGGTTAGTGCCTGTCACTTTGGACTGTTACACTCGTCTCTTTAAGACACACATATAAGGGCGACCTATGGTCGATAATACAGAAAAAAATAGTCCGCAACAGCGGCTTGAAATCCTCCACAACTCCTTGCAAACCGGATCAGCTGAGCAAGTAAGGCGCTTGCTGGGAGATCTGCACCCCGCAGAAATAGCAGACCTTATTGAGTCGCTCCCTCACGGCCCGCGTGAACTGATCTGGGAGCTGGTTCCAGGCGACATTCATGGCGCCATTCTTCTCGAAGTCAATGAAGAAGTCCGAGCCAGCCTGATCGGAGAAATGGAAATTTCCCAGTTGATTTCGGCAACCGAGAACATGAACACGGATGATCTAGCTGATCTTGTCTACAACTTGCCCAGAACGATCATCCATGAACTGCTTCTCTCGATGGACAAGCAAAATCGCAACCGTCTTGAAACGGTGCTGTCCTATCCGGAAAACACCGCTGGCGGGTTAATGGATCTGGATATCATTACCGTACGGCAAACCATCACTCTGGATGTTGTCTTACGTTATCTAAGGCTGCGGGGTGAAATCCCTGATCTTACAGATAGCCTGATTGTCGTTAATCGGCTTGACCAGTTTCAGGGCTTGCTGCCACTAACGACATTACTGACCAATGACCCAGAACTATCCGTCGCAGACGTCATGGATACTACAATAGATGGTATCCCTCACAGCATGGCTGACATTGATGTTGCACGACTATTCCAGGATCATGATCTGATCTCTGCTCCCGTAATCAATGATGATGGCAAGTTACTTGGCCGCATTACAATCGATGATGTCGTTGATGTTATCCGAGAAGAAGCCGACCACTCACTGATGAGCATGGCGGGCCTGGATGAAGACAATGATATCTTTGCGCCAGTCATTACCAGTGCGGGAAGGCGCGCACTGTGGTTAGGGCTAAATCTGGCAACCGCCTTTATTGCTGCCTGGGTTATCGGCCTGTTTGAAAACACGCTGGAAAAAGTAGTCGCTCTTGCTATCCTGATGCCTATCGTTGCCAGTATGGGGGGTATCGCAGGGAGCCAGACACTGACTATCATGATCCGCGGACTTGCACTTGGGCAGGTTGGCGCAGCGAACTCTCGATCCTTAATGTACAAGGAAATCCTGGTCAGCCTGATGAATGGTCTGATCTGGTCTATTGTTGTCGCTGCAGTCACCATCATCTGGTTTCAACGGGTAGATATCGGTTTAATTATCGGTGCCGCATTAATTATCAATCTTCTGTGCGCTTCAATTGCAGGTTTCAGTATTCCGCTCATCTTAAAACGAGCAGGCATTGATCCTGCGCTGGCAGGGGGCGTTCTCCTCACAACCGTCACTGACGTCGTGGGGTTCACAGCCTTTCTAGGTCTGGGAGCATTATATCTGACCTAAACGGATGCCTTGACCCCAAAATTCATCCCGACTGATAACCTGACGGAGGCACTCTGGTTTTCCAGAACCTCATGTTCAATATCTGGCTTAAAAAAAACAACCCGCCCTTCTTTGGGCGCGACTCGCATTTTATTTTCATTATGATAAATAACCAGATCCCCTGAATTTATTTCTGCCCGAATATAATAGACAGCCGACAGCAGCTCATCATCATCATCGTGACGGTGTCGGGTCGTCGTATGACCGGGTTTCATCAAATTAAACCAGAAGCCAAGGGATAAAAAATCGGTCATACCCAATAATTCACAGGCATGCTTTCTCGCTGCCGCAAGCACCGGTTTAATTGCAGGAATAGCATCTTCCGGGATATAAATATTTTCATAACGCCCATTAAAATAATGGGTTTTTCGACAACAATCAGCCTCTTCCTGCTGACGAAACTCCGCAATGATTCCTTGATTCACTGCAACATAATTTGATAAATGATAGTAATGAACGAGCCTTTTATTCCCATTGTCTTGTTTTTTCAATTACACTTACCCACAAATAATGTCCCCTGCCATTTTAGCCAATTTCCTATGCGCAAGTCTCAACAAACAGAAACAGACGAAGTCGACAAACCCAGCAAGTCACAATTAAAGCGTGAGGCTGATCAAGCCCAAAAACTGGGACAAGACCTGCTTAACCTGACCGAAACCGAGTGGGGAAAGCTGAAGTTGGGTGAAACGCTGATCCATGCATTGCGCGAATGCAGGAAAATGACCTCCAATAATGCTAAAAAACGCCATTTTCAATATATAGGCAAACTCATGAGGACGGTAGATACTGACAGCATTTCAGCCTATATCGATAACTGGAAACACGCTCGAGCAGCAGATAGCCGACAACACAGAGAAATTGAAGCGCTACGCGATGATCTCATCACACGCGGAAGTCCCGCTATTTCAGAGCTCATATCGAGATCGCCCAAAATTGACAGACAAAAACTCCGACAATTAGTCACAAACGCACGAAAAGCGCATGATGAAAAAACCACCTCAACCACTGCAAGAGCATTATTCCGCCACCTCCGCGATGATATTCTCGCCTGGCAGAAAAAACCAATAGATGGTGGATAAATTTGAGTCAAAACAACGCTAATGAAGCTCACCGATATACATTTCACAATGTTTTTAAAAAAGCTTGCTGATAATCAGGTATTTGCGCTAGACTCATAAGCGTTGTTAGTT
>JAZGER010000190.1:0-5329 GCA_036478835.1 Gammaproteobacteria bacterium
GAGGTAAGTCGTAGGTATGAACGGATTTCGTTCCAGCCCTGCGGGAACATTTCCTTTGCTTTCTCGTTGCTGATGCTCGGCGGGATAATAACATCATTGCCAGGGCGCCAGTCAGCAGGTGTCGCAACACTATATTTGTCACCTGTTTGCAGTGCATCAAGCACACGTAAAATCTCATCGAAGTTACGACCGACAGACATTGGATAAGTCATAGTCAAACGAATCTTGTTGTCGGGATCAATAATAAACACTGAGCGTACCGCTGCTGTACTGCTTTCTCCAGGGTGAATCATGTCATACATTTGCGCAATCTTGTGATCAGGGTCTGCGACTATAGGGAACTCCAACACTGTATTTTGCGTGTCATCAACATCACTTATCCACTTCATGTGTTCTTCGACTGTATCTGTCGATAGACCTAGTGATTTAGTGTTACGCGCTTCAAACTCCGGTGCCAACTGAGCAGTACGGCCCATTTCAGTAGTACAGACGGGCGTAAAATCTGCAGGATGGCTGAAGAAAAACACCCAGGAATCGCCTGACCAATCGTGCAAGTTGATTTCGCCTTTTGTAGTGGCAATAGTGAAGTTAGGGGCGGTGTCGCCAAGTTTTAAGCTCATTGTTATCTCCTGATAAACGTTGTTTAATTAATTTACGCTGTGAATGCTATGCTTTTGTCGGCAATTAATATATATAATTATATTAATGCTGACAATAGTAAATAGCTATTTATGCTGTGCGAATAATTGGTCTTCAAAATAACTATCTCATTGGGATAGAGCCTGGCTCCAGTCCCTCGGTAAGGGACCTTTGGTTAATTTCCGGAACTGACGGTGTGCCGATTCAACCGCATTGGTGGTGTAATTGACTTTCCGGATCGGTTCCAGGTATTTAAAATATGCTGATAATGCGCCCATTTCCTGCGCCATAATTTGATTAGCATGGGCTAGAATCTTGTTCCACTTCGCGTCCAGTCCATTCAGTGGTTTTTCTGTATTTCCTGACCGCTAGCACGGCACGCCTGTTACTTTTAAACCATCATCAATTACAATATTTATACGCATTTCACCCTCCGATGTGTATAGTAATAAATATGTGTTCCCATGATGGCATGTTGTGTAAAGCGTCAAGTTATTTCAAACGTTATGTTCCTTGATAGTTTGTGTGAAATGGGATCGTTGGCTTCGTTCAGGAGAGAGCTATGCAGCAACAAATAAATTTATTTATTCTCGCATTACTCCCGGGGTTGTTGTTTTTAGCGGGTGCAGTACATGCGCATGATGACCCTATTTCTGAAAAAGGCGACCTGAGTTTGGGCGGTGGCGGAACCGGTGGTCCATTCACCGCTTTTAATGTTGAGTTAACTGCACAGTTGCCACACACCAGTATGGGCGGTGCAGGCAGCAATATTCGTGGCGCAGATATTTGGGGCTGGACCGATGCACTCGATAACAAAGAATATGCTTTGGTTGGTCGTACTGACGGGACAGCGTTTGTCGATATCACGGATCCTTATAACCCTGTTTATCTTGGCTCTTTAGCAACCCATACGGGTATTACCGCCTGGCGCGATGTCAAAGTTTACGCCGATCACGCCTATATTGTTTCTGATAATAACGGTAGCCATGGGTTACAGATTTTCGACCTTACTAATCTGCGTAATATCGCTAACCCACCAACTACCTTTGCGGAAACTGCCCACTACAGCGGCTTTACAGAAGCGCATAATATTGCAATTAACGAAGCCACTGGTTTCGCCTATATCGTGGGCGCAAATACCTACAGTGGTGGACTGCATTTCCTTGATCTCAGTAATCCGATAAATCCTATTCTGGCAGGCGGCTATGCGGGAGATGGTTACACACACGATACGCAGGTTGTCACTTACCAAGGCCCGGATATTTTTTATACGGGTAATGAAATTGCGTTTAGTGCGAATGAAGATACCTTAACTGTTGTCGATGTCACCAACAAAGCAGCACCTGTCATGTTGTCCCGCATTCCTTACCTTAATTCATCCTACACGCATCAGGGTTGGTTAACGGAAGACCAGGCGTATTTTATTTCCAATGATGAACTGGACGAACGAAACAACCCCAATATTAATTTTACCCGCACGCATATCTGGGATGTATCAGATTTAGACAGTCCATTCCACCTTGGTTTTTATGAAGCACAAGTGCAATCAATTGACCACAACCTATATGTTCACGATGGGCTGATTTATGCTGCTAACTACACAACAGGATTGCGCATACTGGAGCCACTAGAACTTGCTAATGCACAGCTGCAGGAAGTGGCGTATATCGATACGCATCCATCTAAAGATTCCCTGACTGCGTTTGATGGCGCGTGGAGTGTTTACCCCTATTTTTCTAGTGGCAGCGTTATTATTGGCGATCGTGATGAAGGCCTGGTCATTGTCCGACTCATTCAGGCTGATCTCAGTCTGCAAATTCAAACCCCACCGCCTGATCCACTGGTTGAAGCAGAGCTATTTACTTACTCCGTGATTGTAACAAACCAGGGCCCCGATGATGCGAGTCTCGTACAGTTGACAGATGAGTTGCCGGCAGGCATTGGTTTTATTGCTGTTACAGCAACCCAGGGTAGTTGTAACCATATAACGGGAACGATTACCTGCAATTTAGGAACCCTTATTAATGGTAGCAGCACAACTATACACATTGATTTGAGTGCAGACCTGCCAGGCTCTCAGTTACAAACCTTACAGATCAACGCAACAGAAGTGGAACCTGAACGTGACGACAATGAAATATTGCTGTCACTCGAAATACTGGCTGATCAGGACAGTGATGGGGTTGCAGATAGTCATGACAACTGTCCTACGCTCTCAAATCCCAGTCAGCTTGATACGGACAATGATGGAGAAGGCGATGTTTGTGATTCAGATATCGATGGTGATGGTTTAAGCAACGTGCTAGAGGTGCAAATCGGAACCAGTACGCTACTCATCGATACCGATGCAGACGGTCTTGATGATTACGCTGAAGTTGCCTACGATGGAACTCCTCTGATCTATACCGCTGGACAGGATACTAATCCACTTTCAAATGACACTGATGGTGATGGCTTAACCGATGGCAACGATCCTATTCCATTGAGCTTTAACTTTGCTGATGGGGATCTTGCCCCGTTAGGCGCGCCGGATGGGTTTATAAATGCTGCTGATGTGTTAATCGCAACACGCATCACGTTGGGTATTTTAACGGCTGCCGAATTACAACTTGCGCACGGTGATGTTTATCCGCCAGGAGCGCCGGATGGAATGATCAATATTCAAGACCTTTTACAGATTATGCAGATGGTTTTTCAGTAGAGAAACAGGGCCATTTAGATTATTTGATGATTTAGGCTTTACCCAGTTCCCGGTTTCCAAAAGCAGTCGCTTTTTGTCCTTCAGCACCATAGGTCTCATGCGGCTCATGTTGCTGACGTAAAATGCTTAACGCATATTCTGCCTGACGGCGACCGAGTTCCAGAACGGCGCCATTGGTCAGGTTTTTATCACGGCAGATTCGGATATTTTCAAGTACCTGTTGCCACGCGGCTTTCAGGCCAGAAGCATCATCAAGCGTAGTCAGTAGCTCATTCATCCCATCAGGGTTCTCTGTATACCCTAATGACTTAAGCAGATTATTGCGATCCAGTTCTAACTGTTCGATTCTTTCTGTTAGCTCAAGTTTTATGCGGGTTATCGCTTCAAGGGCATTAATGTCTCGCCTGGCAAGCGCGGCTTGCTCATCTTGAATAGTTTCAACTAATTGACCGCTGCAGGTGATTTGTGATCGCAGGATTTTACTGAGTCCTCGCTTGTTTTCATCCGTTATCATACGGCTGACCTGTCAAATATTCTTTCCATATCGATCATTTTGTCTGCGATTCGCTCGGGGTTAACGTGTAATTCACCTGTTTCAATCAATTGTTTGAGTTCACGGACTCTCTGGCTATCAATTACTGGTTGGTCAGATATCTTGTTTTCAAGTGCCTGCATGAAATTCGCTGATTCGGTGATTTCAATAAAATCAGCCTGCGATGTTCGAGCAGGGCGAATGTCTTTAACTACAGCAGATTGTGTATCAGTTGTAGCCGGCTGCTTTGATTGGCTGTTGTTGTGTATGGCAGCAATTGCCGAATTTATTTTAATGTCCATATTACGGAACCTCAGGTTCAGTTGCTTCTCTGTCCTGACTATCGTCCGTTAATTCAATAACTTTACGGGCTTTTTTAGTAAGCGCCTCTAAAGCGTCACTTTTATGACGCCATGATCGATGACGATACCATCAATAATACGTTTCGAGTCACTTGCGCGAACACGAACCAGATCGCCTTTGGTTCCGTCTGACAGAGCTTCACCTGTCATTCTGACTTTAATTGTGCCGGCTTCAGCAATTAATGAAACATGCTCGCCTCGCTTAACAAGTTTTGGCTTTTGCAACATTTGCGCAGTGACAATTGAATTTAGGGTGATTGTCCGTTTTGCAATCATGCCTTCAATGAGCGAAGGCTCACTGTAATACCCAAAGGGTAGGGTGGTGATGTTTTTCTCTTCAAGTTTCAGGTCGTTTACAGTAATTCGAGCGCCTCGTTCGAGTGTCTGTGCCGTGACAAGCACGGACTCAAACACCTTGATTCTGGCTGATATATAAATGCTCCAGGCATTATTCCCCTTACAACTGACTGCAATCGTTGTATTGCCTTTGGTCTGACTGCCAGAGCGGATTTGAGCGTCTAATGGCTGATCGCAGGGCTTGAGTTTTAAGCGTTTATCCAAGTTGCCCAGTCTGTACTCAGTTTTCCCCTGATAGGTTTCTTCTAAATGGGCTGCTAGATAATTTTCAGCGGCATTAAGAATTGACGCATGATCTTGCCATTGCCTCGTTTCTGCCTGAGTTGTTGCGGAAATAAGCAAAAAAGTAAAAATGATGAAATGAAAAATGGGCATGTTGTTTCCAGCAGTTTATTGACAATACTGTATCGCAAGCAATTTTCGAGCCTGTCCGGTTCGTTCTTTGCAGGCATTAATATAAAGATTCATTCGCAAAGGCCGAATAAGTGATCAGCGAATAAAGGAGTTTACTTACATGACCAATGTTCTGGCCAAAGTCGATCTTAAGACCCAGTTAGCAGGGCATAACCGGCTGGAATTACTGTTGTTTCAATTATCGGATCAGCAGGAATATGGTATTAATGTATTTAAGGTTCAGGAAGTGATCCAATGCCCTGAAATCACGACGATTCCGAATTCACACCCGGTCGTTAAAGGCATCGCAAATTTACGGGGAAATTCAGTTACCATTATGGATAT
>JAZGER010000191.1:0-4432 GCA_036478835.1 Gammaproteobacteria bacterium
AAGGCTTAATCAAGCGTCGCTTGATTAATTAGCCTTTTTTCATCAGAAAGTGGTATTTACCGCCTTCTTCTTTTGATTCCATTAGCTCGTTGCCTGTCTGCTTTGCAAAGGCTTCAAAGTCCTTTACAGACCCTGGATCAGTGGCGATGATACGCAGTACCTTACCGCTATCAATACCATTCAGTGCTTTTTTCGCACGCAGGATAGGCAGCGGACAATTCAACCCGGATGCATCCAGTTCTTCATCAAAATCAGCCATTTATTTCTCTCCTCATTGTCAACGCGGACCTACGGCGGCAGACCCATTTCATATAAGCTGTAACTTATAAACCAAGTGCTAACGAAACGCAAGTCTAGTCGCGATACGGTAAGCTAACCCGTCTTTCTTTGCAGGGTTTCTATTTTGTTGCCCTGGCGAACCCAGTCGATAATACCGCCTCTGAGATTGATGACATTATCGTATCCCTGTTGCTGTAAAAACGCACAAACCTGACCCGACCGGGCACCAGACCGGCAATAAAGTATCACAGAATCGCTGTCTCTCCATTGCTCGGCTTTCAGCGGAACAAGGTGCATAGGAACCATTTCAGCGCCAGGAATAACACCTTGCGCCATTTCTGCTTCACTACGAATATCGATCAACCGCCTCTCGCTGTTATCAGACGCCAGATGTTCCTTGAGCTTGTTAACATTTATTTCTTTGATACCCAGCAAAATGCACCCCACACTTTTAATGTATGTTAGTTATCCTTAATATTAACGTATATTGAAATTCTGTCAAGCGACTGATAGCGCCTGGGACTGACTTACTGGGGGAGCGAGCGTTTTGAATGAGGCCATTCAAATAATTCACGTCTTCTTTATAAGGGTGGCGCGAGCCAAAACAACCTTCAACAGCCAAAACCCTGACTTTATCAGACGGTTTTAGCGAAACTTGTTTTACTATAACCTGTCAAAATGAATAATGCTCACACACGATCAATCACAGTAGAGCCACTGAATGCCGAACTTTTTCGCTCATAAACACCTGTCTGCTCTGGGCCTGGCAGTCATTCTGTGTATCGCCTCGCCTGGTTACGCTGATTTACCCGATATTGGAGACTCCTCACAATCGTTCATCAGCCCGGTTGAAGAACAAAAACTGGGGCAGGCTTTTATGCGAAGTGTGCGCCAGCAGGTGACGCTTGTTGACGACCTGGAAACAAAAAACTACCTCGAAACACTGGGCAGACGGCTGGTGTCTGCCAGTGATAACCCGACAGGGGATTTCAGTTTTTTCCTGGTAGATGAGCCATCAATCAATGCATTTGCTGGCCCAGGTGGACACATTGGGGTTCATACGGGATTGATGCTCGCAGCGAGAAATGAGAGCGAGCTCGCCGGCGTTCTTGCGCACGAAATAGCACACGTCACCCAACGCCACCTTTACCGTGCTTATGAAGCCGCCGAACGTCTGTCATTACCGACGATTGCCGCCACGATTGCCGCCGTATTACTCAGCGCTGCAACTGATAGTTCTGCAGGTATTGCCGCCGTTACCGCGATACAGGCAGGGAATATTCAGCATCAGCTGAATTTTACTCGCATGCATGAAAAAGAAGCTGACCGCGTGGGTATCAGCACGCTGGCAAAGGCAAAGATTGATCCTTTTGGGATGCCTGGGTTCTTCAGGCGTTTACAGAAGTCCAGTCGACTTTACGGGGAAGGCGCGCCCGAATTTCTACGCACGCACCCTGTGACCACTGACCGAATTGCAGAAACTGAGGCCCGTGCTGAAAAAGCAGGCCATATAGGTCAACACGATTCAATAGATTTTCAACTCATACAAACCCGTCTGAGAGTATTGGCCAGCAAAACCCCTGCCGTGACTCTAAAGCACTATTATCAAGGCTATCAGTCCGACCCCGACTCGCTGGTCAGGCAATATGGTCTGGCGATTGCCTACGAACAAGCCAACGAAAAGAATGCAGCTAAAACCCTCGCTAAACAGCTCCACAGGAAACAGCCTGACAGGATGCTTTTCAGAACAACGCTAGCCAGACTCCACATGGCATCCGGTGACTATAAACTCGGCTTAAAATTACTCTCTGAGAGTTTAAAATTGTATGGTCATACGCCCTATCTTTCAGTGCATTACGCCAACGCATTACTGGCGGCAAATCAACCAGAAAAGGCAAAATCCGTTTTAAACCGGCTTATTATTGAACACTCAAGCCAACAACCCACTGTATATAGTTTACTCGCCAAAGCAGCCTCTGCTTCAGGCCGTCTTTGGGAGGCACGCCAATCGATGGCAGAAGCATATTTTTATGATGGCCAGACAAAGGCTGCTATTCAGCAACTCACGCTTGCCTTAAAAAGCACCAAACTGACGCATTACAATCGCTCCAAAATCGAGGCGCGATTAGCCGAATTGAAGAAAAATTTACCTGACCTTAAGAGCAAAAATAAACATTAATATATAAACAAATAGTATAAATTCAGATCTCTGCCTCTTCGGCCGATAAATAAGCTATGCCTTTGTTTTGACTAGCCAGAAAGCGCAGGTTATAGTCAGCGCACGAATGTACGCTTAGCGAGTTCAGACCGGCTAAACAGGCATTGTTAACTTTGGATTTAGTAGTCACTACTCTATAAAATGTTTAGGAGGAAATAATGCAGAAAATATCTGGCATCCTGACCATGGCATGCTCAACCCTGGCACTTGTAGGAAGCCTGGCTCTTATGCCTGCATCTACAGCCCAGGCAGCGGGTTCAGTCATGGACGAAGGCAAAGAGCTCTCTTTCGACCGTAAAAAAGGCAATTGCCTGGCCTGTCATGCCATTGAGGGAGGAACTCTCCCCGGAAATATCGGTCCACCCTTAATAGCGATGAAAGCTAGATTTCCTGATAAGGCAAAGCTTCGCGCACAGATTTGGGATGCGACTAAAGCAAACCCAAATTCAATCATGCCTCCATTTGGACGTCATAAAGTTCTGAGCGAAGGCGAAATCGATAAAGTCGTTGAGTTTATACACAACCTTTAATGGGTCGTGATATTTCAACAGGAGAAACAAAGTGATTAGTATGAAACGTAGAACACTCTTAAAAGCCTCTGCTGTCGCCAGCGTAGGAATCTTGATTCCTGGCCGAGTCCTGGCTAAATGGCCAAACACCGCATTTGAAGCAAAAGGTCTTGATGCCGCACTGACCGCTGTTGCAGGATCCAAATCCGCAACTGCAAGTGATAAAATCAAGATCAAAGCACCTGATATTGCTGAAAATGGCGCCGTTGTTCCTGTGACGGTCTCCAGCTCACTGGATGGCATTGAGTCTATTAGTATTCTCGCCGAGCAAAATGCAACACCTCTGACAGCCTCGTTCAATTTGGGCAAAGGCGCAGAAGGGTATGTCTCTACCCGTATTAAAATGGGCAAGACATCGAATGTCCTTTCTGTTGTCAAAGCAAACGGCAAACTTTACAGCGCGAGCAAAGAAGTTAAAGTCACTATCGGTGGTTGTGGCGGTTAATAACCGACTCATCACACATTAAGAAATTATTTAAGAGGATTTAGTATATGCCTTCAATTAAGATGCGAGCCAAGATGAGCGGCGATAGCACGACTATCAAAGCACTCATAAGTCACCCAATGGAAACTGGGGTGCGTAAGAATAAAAAAACCGGAAAAATGATCCCGGCACATTTTATTCAAGAAGTGAACTGCGAACATAATGGCAACACGGTCATGAATGCCTTATGGGGTGCAGCAATCTCTAAAAACCCTTACCTGTCATTCAAATTCAAGGGCGCCAATGCTGGCGATACTGTCAAGCTTACCTGGTCAGATAACCAGGGCGCCACTGACACATTAGAAACAACAATTAAATAGCTAAACCGGATTTAATAACCAACAATTGGAGGTTGCATAGTAATGAAATCACTCCTTAGTGTTTGCGCGGCTGTAGCCGTTCTCGCTTCAGGAACTACCGCTGTTATGGCAAGCCCTCAAGGGGATCTGGAAGCATTTCGTTCGCACTTTACGAAACGTTTTCCTGCTGTCCCCTTCCAGGATTTTTCCAATGGCGTATATTCTGTGGATTCAGCATCTCGTGAGCAGTGGGAATCTATCGAAGAGTTCCCTCCTTATGAGCTGAACATTGAAAAAGGTGAAGCTTTCTTTAACAAGTCATTTGCAAATGGCAAAGGCTATGCTGACTGCTTTAACAATGGTGGTATCGGCGTTAAACAGGAATACCCATTCTTTGATACTGCGTCAGGACAGGTGATAACACTTGAAATGGCAATTAACGCCTGCCGTGAAAGCAATGGTGAAAAAGCCCTGAAGTGGAAAAAAGGTGAACTCGCCGATATTTCTGCATACATGTCTTATACGTCTCGCGGCAACAAAGTTAACGTCGTGATTCCTGATGATGCGAAAGCGATGGCAGCCT
>JAZGER010000192.1:0-6928 GCA_036478835.1 Gammaproteobacteria bacterium
GCAACGAACCCCAGGCTCCATTTATCCCCGGCAAGCCCGGCGATGGCGCCAAGGGTAAACGAACCGGCGTACCAGAGCGGGTTCGCATAGCTGACATGATCATTCAGCTCTTTGACCCGATGTTCACACCAGGCCAGGTGGTCATTCTCCTCACTGGCAGCGGTGGCCATCTGGTCTCGGACAGTCTCCAGCCGTGCGGTGAGCGCCTGGCCCTGATAAAGTGCCTGCGCTGCGACTTCGCCAGCATGGTTGATCCGCATCAGCTTTGCCGACAGGGCATGCTCTGTCTGAGAAAGCGCTGCTTCAGGCTGCTCCTGAGACGGGTTGCTGCGCTCAGTCACCAGAGGCTTACCCACCAGTGTTCTGGCGACCTGGTCAGCCTGGATGATTAATCGGTCAAAGAATGAAAAGTGTCGTTGATTCATGGTGTATCTACCCACTGGAATTTGTTATTCCTGTCGTTTAAATTGTACTTCAAACCCGTAACAATTACTGGAATGACTATGTCATATTATAAACACCATGTGTTTTTCTGTACAAACGCCCGCAAGGATGGCAGGGATTGTTGCCAGCGTTTCGATGCCCAGGAAATGCGAGACTACGCCAAAAAACGCAGCAAAGAGCTGGGGATAGCAGGTAAAGGAGGGGTGCGAATAAATTCAGCAGGATGCCTTGATCGCTGCCAGGAAGGGCCGGTGATTGTTATCTACCCTGAAGAAATCTGGTATTGCTACCTGGATAAAGAGGATATTGATGAGATATTACAGGCGCACCTCATTGACGGGCATCCTGTTGAAAGATTAAAAATATAGATGTATCTATACGACCAGTTCCCGATTCTGGAACTGTGCACCAAATGTTATTTTTGTAACGGCATTTTGCATAAAAATGATCGTAGCTCTTGCGAGCGTTAAATGTCTGTTTTACAGCTATTCAATTAACCAGTTTTCAACCCGTAAGCCAGGTATGCGACCGGTGCGTGCCGTGGTTCTGATGTACCCTGCCTGGTGAATCAGGTGTGTCGCCAATGCGCGGCAGACGACACCGAGTACCTTACCCATGATGTCTGAGCGGCTGGCCAGCAGAAAACGCAACGCTAATACTGGAGAGTTCACTGCGGTGACGCTGATCCAGCGCTTTGGATCGGCGTTGAATTTGAATATTCACTTCCAATTGAAAACGTTATTCTTGAGGACTAAATGACGCCCCTTTATCAAGGTGTAACCAGTAACTGCAACATCAGAACGATATCACCGCTATCCAAAGTAGCATTATTGTTCAAATCAGCACTGATTAGCTCATCGTTGGTATATGTCATTAAACCTAAGACCATTCTAGTTAATAAGAGTAAGTCACCAACATTCACAAGCCCATCCGGTGCTGTATGCGGTGCAATATCACCACTCACCAGCGGTGTCAGTAAGAAAGCCTGTTTTTGACCGTTATAATGACCATGACCAATAATGAGCCCTGCATCGTTAATCGCCTTTAAACCAGACAGATACCACCCTGCACTATTAATAATTTGGTCCTCCAATGACATCATTACTCCATTTTCATGGATAAAAAATGTACTTTGACCTGAAGACTTTTTCCCAGAGCTACCGATAATTTGACCGAGATTATTAATATCAACAGCAGCAGCAGTATCATGACCAACTAATGTTCCAAGGTCACTCATTACGCCATTCTCCCAAAAGAATGCCTTGTTATACAGCGTATTGACTATATAAGTTTCGGCTGAACCAACCACTTGATTTAAATCGTTTATACCCCGCCCAAATGATCGTCCTGCATTAGGTAAGGTGCCCAATTCAGTTATGGTATTATTGATGTAGAAAAATGCCTGTGTTCCACCCGATGTACCACCTTTTACGAAACCCGTGAAAGCACCATTGTTATTGAGTGCATAACCTTCTGCAAAGGCATAACTGCCAAATTCGTTAACCACTGTGTTACCGCTAGTAGAGAATAATGTCATATCATTACTGCTCCTACCCAAAACAATACCGCTATTGTTAATGTCATTAGCAATACCACTACCAAGCACAGTCGATGTGTTGGTATCAATATTGTAAATCGATACATCATATCCCGTGTCTACGGTCACTCGGTTATCCACTGCAATCAGATTATTATCATTGATAGCAACAGCCCAGTTATAGAAGTAACCCGGTAGAAAAGGTATGTCGGTTGCGACACTACCCTCTAAATTATAAAAACCTCGCGACAGCCCATCAAACGGATCTCCAGATGAAGCAACGGTGTTTCCTTGATTATTAATTCCTATTGCAGTGCTTGATACAAAACCTTGCGCCGTACCAAGGCCAGATATTCGGTATTGAGTTGTGGCATGAGCGACCGATGTAAAGCCTATGATTACTAAAGATATTAAAAAACAATATTTTTCACACTGTGTAGTTTTCATGAGGATCCCTATTTAACGCATTTGACTTTAAGGACAAATTAAAACATTTTTAATGCTAAGTCTAGAAAATTCAAAATGAATGCTCTGGCACAAGCTGAACGATGCGCATATAGCAAACTAAGAAATGTTATGTTTTACGCGGTTTGACTATTTGGATTGTTTGGAATAAGCCGTTTATGCGAAGACGTTTAAAACTTTAATACAATGCAAATAATAAAGAGGTGCAACTATACCTGGTTACACCTCTTTATAGGGTTGCGTTTTATGATTCTTTTTAAGATTGGCGTCTAGCAAGAGCAACCAAACCAGGTATCTGCAAAACCGACTCTACCGCCAGGGATTGATGAATGATGGAATGGTAATCCCCCCATTAATCACCGAAGTTAAAAGTAGAAGTTAAGCCGCATTCAGTAATTGTCGGGGTGTACCCCTCCAATTGCAGTATGCGGGCGTTCGATTGACTCCATGATAAAATGACTTATTCCAGAGTGGCTGTGCTGATGGGGCTGACCTTTGAGAAGCATGAGCTACCGATGCGGCGTATATTTACTGTCAGGTCAAGTCTGAGCTACTGCACCTTAAGGTGCTATTTGAGACTATTAAAAAATAGCGCTTCCATACTGTTTCCAATTTCAGCAAACCCTTGATGCTTTGCTTGTAATTGCTTTAATAAAGGAAGAGAGTCTTTAATGGCTTGCTCTACCTGTTCTTCAATGGCTTCTATCTGTTTATTGCCTAATAAACAGTGTTGCCTGGCAAAAGAATGTAAAACCTTATGCTTAGGCCAGCGTTTTGATCCCGTTAGCGTAAGCGCCATGGTGTCGTTTTTAATATAAGGAATGGTGCTCACTAAATCATAAAGTGGCGCAAGCTTTCTTGCTGTTTCTGGTATTTGATGACGTCGATAGTCGTGTAGTGAGGCATATTTAATACCTAGATTTTTTAAATGCGCATCGCCATTTCGGAGTCGTACATTTAAATACGTTAATTTATAAAAATCAGCTAAGCACACCGTCTGATATTCAGCAGACACATACTGGCGAATGGTATTCGCGCACTGCTCAATACTACTGTCATATTTCTGTTTGGTTCCTTTGGCCTGTAGCACGCAAAAATCTTCAAAGCCCATCGCGTTACCTGCTTCATCCAGATCAAAACGTTTGCTGATGAGTAGTTTGGCATTGTCGCTCAAATAGGTTTCTGGTACATCCAGGCCTGCTTTTTTTGCAATATCCATGCAAACAAATTCATTACAGCCCAGGTGTGGATACTCTTCTCCCCAGCTTTTAACAATATAACGATCAATCGGTAATGACAGGTGGTTTTGAATATCAATCAATACTTTGGGCTGCACACCCGCCACACCAGAGCTTTTTGCATAGCGGGATAACAGCTCATTAAATAAATTAGCATCTTGATGGTTGAGCAAATCATCCAGTTGAATATCAGAATTTACGGAAGGCTTAAGGGTTTGGCCCGCAGGGCTATAAACCGTACGACCAATTTGATTAACCCCTAAAATAGTTAGCAGGGTCAAATCATCGCTACCATATTGTTTTGCCGTAGCGCGCTCTAAAGCCTCGCGCAATGCACCCTCGGGCAAATTCATTTGAAAAATAGGGTGCAAATCACTCTGTACGTAACTCTCATTTCGCAAAGGCATGGTTAACGATAAGGCTTCATCAGCATCCGGGTGATAGCTTAGAACATGTTTTTTGCTATCAAACGTAGATTCTGAACTGAGCTGTGCTATAAGTTGTTGTGGTGCTAGTTTGAGCTTCAAATATACGTCGACATTTGGCATATTATTTCACCTACCCATCGTTTGTATTTGCTTTTAAATCATCTATTGTAGGTAATCCAACCGATTCACAACTTAAGGTCAACCCTAAAACAGACAGTACGCGTTCCACTTTGCGAATCCCTAAATCTTGATAATCATCACGCTCAAGCGCACCAATTGTCGTGCGATCAAGTTGACACAAATCAGCAAGGTGTTTTTGACTCCAGCCTCGTTGCTTACGTTGTTCATAGAGGGTTTGGCTTATATTTTTTAGCATAATGACAGGATTTTAGCATAAGTGATGAATATATTCATCTTATTTGTGTTTTATTGTGGTTTTGATGCTTATATTAATCATTTAGTGCGCTCTCCGTTTGTTTAGATTATCTGGTGCAAGACGCTTCAGCATTCTGCTCTGTACCCCAGGTGGACACTCAGGCCGACCGCCCTACAAACGTAACCGCACAACGCTGATAGAGAGTTACGGTGAGCATTAGTTGATTGAATCGATGTTCAATCAACTCAAGTTATCCTGGGGTATAAGGAAGCCTGGCAACAAACCCGTCAAACGCTGCCAGAGCGAATATTTACTGATATTTTTCGAAATCAGCGGCTGCAAGATGAAATTTGAAACAAATTGGCTATTTTTTTGATAAACGAGGTTATTCAAGTACAGCAAAGCCTCAGAAAATCTTCTGATCAAAATTTGAATACGCTTTTTGAAAAGTTGTTGAGCTTAGGTCCCGAACGAAAGAATGAAAGAATAAGACACCCACTATCAATCAGCTGTTTATCCGCCAGGTGCGCCTGATGGAAAAATTAATTTACAGGATTTAATTTTCATTCTTAAGCTAATTCAATAACAGAAATGAGGTTGTGCCCTTTAGTAAATCACCGCACCCTCAGTCTCACCATTTCGTGTAGCGGTGAATTCACCAGGCCCTTTGGACAGCGCATGAAACCGATGCCGATGGCAATGCCACCCTGAGTTCACTGGGTGCAACCAATGCGTTGTTAACGGCACGAAGTTATGATCCAGCCAGTGGTCGTTTGAGCCAGATAAGTACTGGTACCCAGGGCCATATTCAATCCCTGCGCTACACCTTTGACCCTCTGGGCAATTTAAAAGAGCGCATTGATACCAACCAGAACAATCTGAAAGAACGCTTTGGTTACGACAAACTCAACCGCCTGATCCGGGCCGAGCTGGTGGGTTTCGCCACCAAAGAATACCCGTACGATGCGGGTTACGGCGCAAACTGGGGCACCGCTTAAGTATGTGCCATTCTGGTCTGCCCCCCTAAAGCTAAGGATAAAGCCGCGAGCTGAGCTAGACCTTGAGCCGAATAAGCGCTATATTCGGCTCATAATTTGATCCAATTAAGGAATCTAATCGGCTCATGTATATCTGGGAACTAAAGGATTGGCCTAACTTTACCTGGAAATTCGAGGACTTAAAGCCTCGCTTAGAAGCAGTGCGCCTACAACAAGGGCGTCTTCTAGGACAATCCGACGACCTCTCTAAGGATCTAGATTTGCAAGCTCAAATGGATGCGCTCATTCAAAATGCAATTCGAACCAGTGAAATCGAAGGTGAAATGCTCAACGTCGAATCGGTGCGCTCTTCGGTCGCTCGACAGCTAGGGTTACCACGCGCAGGCATAAGGGATAGCAGCGTACAAACCGACGCTATTGTAGGGATGCTGTTGGAAGCCACTCAAAATCTAGCATCACCGCTGACACAAGATCACCTCTGTCGCTGGCAGGCGGCCTTGTTTCCAACCGGACCCGGCATAGTCAGCCGGATCAAAATAGGCGAGCTAAGAGGTAAGGATCCCATGCAAGTGGTCTCTGGTCGTATCGAGCGACCCACCGTGCATTTTGAAGCGCCACCAAGAGACCGGCTGGAAAAAGAACTAGATGATTTCCTGGGATGGCTCAATCAGCCGCCAAAAACGTTGGATGGGCTCTTGCGTGCAGGGGTGGTGCATCTTTGGCTCGTCACACTCCACCCCTTTGATGATGGCAATGGTCGTGTGGCCCGCGCCGTCACCGATCGTGCGTTGGCGCAAGCCGAACAACAAAGTACCCGCTTTTATTCCCTCAGTGCTGCGATCATGGCGCAGCGCAAGGAGTACTATGACCAGCTAGAGAGGACCCAAAAAGGTGAACTGGATATCACGCCCTGGTTGAGTTGGTTTCTCACGGTCATGGAAGAAGCATTAAAACAAGGCCAACGCCGTTTCGGTCGCGTCCTGCAAAAAACCCGGTTTTGGCAACACCACGGACAAGTGCCGCTCACTGAGCGTCAGATAAAAGTCCTCAATCGATTGCTCGATACCGGTGCAGCGCAAGAAGGCGCAGAAGGCTTCGAGCATGGTATCAATGCAGAAAAATATAAAAGCCTGACGAAGGTCAGTAAAGCTACAGCCACCCGCGACCTCACCGATCTGCTCGACAAAGGCTGCCTAAGAAAACTACCCGCTGGTGGGCGCAGCACGCGCTACACTATCGACATTAATCAATAGTAAAATACCATGGCGCGATTGCCTCGCTTCGTCATCCCCGCACAACCACAACATGTGATTGCGCGGGGCAATAATCGTGAACCCATTTTTTATGCGGATGAAGATTATCAGTTTTATCTTGAAAAGCTGAAAGAGGCTTGCCGCAAATACGCGTGTGATGTTCATGCCTATGTGTTGATGACCAATCAT
>JAZGER010000193.1:0-3037 GCA_036478835.1 Gammaproteobacteria bacterium
TTAACCACGCAGAAAAATGGAGTGATTTAATGAAATTATCAGTATTGGGTAAACAACTGGCAATAGCCGCTATCGCAACAGGCCTGTTTGCAGGTTGTTCTTCAAGTGGGACAAAAACCGTGTCTAATGCCGCGTCTGCAATGAAAGCGGCTACCGTGAGTCCTGCTGCTGCCACTGCGATTAGCGATGCTAAATCTGCTATGTCTGTCGCCAAGGATAATAACTGGATCTGGCGTGATACCGGAAAGTTTCTCAAGCAGGCTGAGGCCGCAGCTGAGAAAGGTGATGAAGCGACTGCGATCAAGATGGCAAACAAAGCAAAAGATCAGGCTGAACTAGCTGTTCAGCAGCATAAGTTTGAACAAACGATGTCGCGTTAAGCACTGCTTTTTTCATAGTGTATTAAAGCCCCCATTTATTGGGGGCTTTTTTATGTTTGCGTGTAACGTTAAAAACTGCAGTGCCGCTAGTGTGCTTCAGTGGTTGTCAGTCAACACAGTACGCATAAAACGGGATAAGCCGCGACAGTATTGTTCGTAATACGAGGCACATTACTTTTTATTTGATCTTTAATGCGTTACAGTTTCCAGCTAATGAATTTTATGACTTTGAGATAGCATGTACTGCCAATATTACAGTTTCACTGAGCGGCCATTTTCACTGCTTCCAGACCCTGCATTTCTCTATCTGGGGAAAAAACACCAGTCGGCATTATCCATGCTTTTATATAGCTTGAATAATCAGGCAGGCTTCTGTGTGTTGAGCGGTGAAATTGGCGCTGGGAAAACGACGTTGATCAGAGAGTTGCTCGATGAAATCGATGAAAGCGTCACTGTTGGCCTGGTGAATAATTACAGCCCTACGGCGTCGGACTTATTGACGAATGTCCTTTCCGCATTCGGAATCGAATCCACAGAGGCAAAAGACGATGCGACCCGGCACCAGATTTTTTCGGATTTTCTGATAGAACAATATGCGAATAACCGTCGCACCCTGCTGATATTCGATGAAGCCCAGCATTTATCCATTGAAGTGTTAGAAAGTCTGCGCATGCTTTCCAATATTAATGCGGATAAAGATATGCTGCTTCAGGTGATGCTTGTGGGACAAAACGAATTGCGTGAGCGGTTGCGCCAGCCTGAACTTGCGCAGTTTGCGCAGAGAATAGTGATTGATTTTCATTTGCAGCCACTGGATCAACAGGAAACAATAGAATACATCCGGCACAGGGTTGAAGTGGTCGGCGGGAACCCGGAAATATTTACTCGGCTTGCCTGTATTTCTATCTTTGCCGCGACGAACGGCATTCCCCGACTGATTAATCTGCTCTGTGATACAGCACTTGTCTATGGCTATGCAGAAGCTGAAAGTCAACACGTTAGCAAGGAAATTATCAATCAGGTCATTCGTGACCGTCAGGGCGGTAGCCTGTTGCCATTATTTGAAACGGGAGATTCTTCAGAGGAAAAGACGCGACTGGACGAGGACGCTACAGAAGAATTTATTCTGGACTCCCAGAAAACGAATGACAATGAAAGTCCCCGCGCCCCGGGCGAATGGCTCAATGAGGAACAAAACTCGCGTGAACCTCAAATACCTGACACGCAAGTTGACGCTGTCACTGAGCCTATGGAAGCGTTCACAGCAGTTGATGTGGAACCTCTAGATGAAATCAATGTGCGACCGGTTAGCCCTGAAGTAGAAACCGTACCCATGGAGAGAATAGAAGTGTCAGCAGATACTGACACTCTGCCACCACCCCACCTGAATGCAGAGACACTGTCAGAAGAGCTTTCAGAAGAGGTTCGCCATCGACGCCAGGAACAAATAGCACAATTACACGCTGAAAATGATTCTGATGAAATTGTATTAGAGTCAGGTGTTGATAAAACGCCCTTTCAGGTTCGGGATTCGGATGCTGCCAGCCCAGCAGCCACAGTTATCGTGCCGCCACCTGTTATCGCTGAAAAGCAAGCCTCCATTTTTCCTGCAATACTGCTAGCTTTTACGGGTGGGGTAGTTGCCTTTATGCTCGTTAGCTTTAATGTGACGGGTGAGTGGCTATGGGAAACCAGCATGGCCAGCGAGAGCCTCTTCGAACAATTAAAAAACCGGTTTAGTATTTAGGCATAGAGCCACGTATTAATTGATATTCTCAATGATATCAACGCGCTTTTCCACCACGCCAACATGCTGGGTCTCAGGTTTCTGACGACAGACCGATATAGTCGAGTATGACTAATCAACCAGACTATTATCAGCTACTTCAAGTGTTGCCTGATGCGCCCGATGAAATTATCAAGGCCAGTTATCGGGCGCATATGCAAAAGCTGGGAATGCATCCGGATTTAGGTGGCGACCCTGACGTTGCTGCGAAACTCAATGTTGCCTATCAGGTCTTGTCCGATCCCGTTAAGCGACATGCGTATGACCTTTCGCTCAAACAACAAGGCAATGGAAAACCCAGGCAAGCGACTCGGCCTGTTGAAGCGCAAAAGGCGACCCCTTACCAGCAGGCAGCCAAACACTGTTGCCCGTTTTGTCAGGCGGGAGTACTCGATAAAAACCTGAACGAACATAGCCGATGCAGGGTTTGTCGTAGCCCGTTATTGCCTGTGACGAAACTTGCTGTAACCAGCGACCACTGTCAGCGAGATATTTTCCGAATTGAACAGGATAAAAAACTAGCTTTCTGTACAAGCTGGCCGCAGGAAAACCCATACCCAGGAATAATCCGTGATTACTCTCCTAACGGGATGCAGTTGATTTCTCCTGTTGTTGTCGAGGTCGGTGACAGAATAAAGTTTTTTAATAAAACCATGCAAGGCATTGCCGAGTGTGTCAATTCCCAGAAGGAGGCACAATCATCCTGTTACCGACTGGGTTTTTCATTTATAACGCTTGATCTGACTTTAGCTAAAGGTAACTTCCTGTCATTATCGACCTGATTGTCTAAGGCGCTCTAAATTTGGTGGCATCAAGTGAACCGCTTGTGTTCTAATTTTAGTATGCTATCGCTCAAAGAAACTCTGCTCAA
>JAZGER010000194.1:0-8699 GCA_036478835.1 Gammaproteobacteria bacterium
CGACAGCAGCCTTATCCACGTCATAAGCCACACATTCGTGACCATCACGCATTAAACGGCGAACCAGGTTCGCTCCCATCCTGCCAATTCCAATCATGCCTACCTGCATTCGATATCTCCTTTGTTGTCCATTTGGATAAGAGCCACCTGCCAAAACCATTGAAATACAATCACTTTTTACGCTTTTGGGCATCAACTGTCTAGCAGATTAACGCAAAACGAGATCATTCATCCGGTCTAAAGGGCTACACTCGGAAATCTTAGCCGCTGGAAAGTCTAAACATCTGTTTTTAATACATCTTAAACGACTATCGGGCTTTGCAACTGAGACTTGAGCATCTATCGCTATAACGCTTTCTAAACACGCTTTGGGCTTTCATCATCGACGAAAAGCAAACTGAAATAATAAACTGTTGAATTTCTGGAAAAATCATTCAGAATCTACGAATCAAAAGGCCAGAAATTAATTTTATTGGCTCAGTTGAATTATTTATATAATAATGATCTAATATACTAATATACAGAAATAAACACGGGAAGCTAACCATGGAAATCAAAACATTTTTTGATGATCGCACGTCCACTTTGACGCATGTGGTCTATAACAAACAGTCTAAAGACGCCATTGTCATAGACCCTGTGCTGGATTACGAGGCAGTGGGCTCAAAAATCTGGACTGAATCTGTCGATGAAATTCTGGCTTTTTTGAAGGCAGAAAAACTATCCCTCCACTATATACTGGAAACCCATGCACACGCGGATCATATTTCCGGCGCACAGCTAATCAAAGAAAATTACCCGGATGCCCAACTGGCAATTGGTGAACAAATCACTATCGTTCAGAAAACATTCAAAAATTATTTTGGTTTACCCGATAACTTCCCAACCGATGGTAGTCAGTTTGATGTCTTACTAAAAGATGGTGATGAAACCTCTGCGGGAAAGCTGAGTTTCACCACTATTTTTACGCCAGGCCACACACCCGCATGCGCAGCTTATAAATTTGGCGATGCGTTATTCACTGGCGACTCTTTATTTATGCCCGATAGCGGCACTGGGCGTTGCGATTTTCCTGCAGGAAGTGCTCATGACCTATACCACTCAATCACACAGAAAATATATACCCTGCCAGATGAAACCCGTATCTTTGTTGGTCATGATTACCAACCAGGCGGTCGTGAGCTTATCTATGAAACGACAGTTGGCGAACAGAAACAAAACAACATACACCTTACTGCCGATACATCAGAGGCTGCATTTACAAAATATAGATCGGCACGCGATAAAGAGTTAAATGCGCCAAAACTATTATTTCAAAGTGTTCAGGTGAATATCGATGCGGGTTCAATGCCTGACCCCGAAGACAACGAAAAACGTTATCTGAAAATACCGATCAATATTTTCAGGCCTGAACCCGTGGCTGAGAAAATGGAGCTCGATAAAATCAGCTAGAAAATTGCCCCGCCTAACGGGGCAATGATCTTAATCTGACCGCTTTCCGAAGATTGCATTCATCACGCCAATACCAGGACATATCCCGGTAAACGCGGCAAGAGTGAGGAAAATGGCAGGCAAATAGAGCACCCAGTGGACACTGTTGTAACCACTTAACCAGATCCCCAGCCAGATCATACTGGCTATTACCAAAAACAACATTCTCTGTGGCGTTCCTACTCTAAAGTTCATACATTTCTCCTTCCTGTGAAAACATCCAGGCCTTTGCACGATACAAAACACGACAGACTAGAACCGCCAAAAAAGGCACAGAACACCAGAAGGTATAAGGCGTATATTCCTGGCGACCCTATGCACCCTGGCGGTTATAAAATGTATCGCGTGTAAAACCATAGATCAGATAAATAGACAGATATCCGAATCTTTTGCGACCGGCAGAAAATACGTCGCGCCAACGTAGTCAGTCACTTCGGGGATAAAGTCGTCCTGCTTGAAACCAAAAACATCAACGGTCATTTGACAGGCCACCATTTTCACTTCGGCCTCCAGGCATAAACTGCGTAATTCCTCGATCGTCGCAACACCTTTATTCTTGAACGTTTTCTTCATTAAACCTGTCGCGACTTTTTCAAACCCGGGAACATTCCCCATCAAAAGATTTGGCATTGGCCAGTCAAAATCCTGGAACCACTGAGGACCAAATGGCATTTTCATCGGCATCGCAGGATTCCCCAAAGGGCTCACCTCACAAGGCAGTTCTTTTTTCAACAAAAGCAAGCCGTAAAACGTAAAGAAAATCGAAGTGTCCCAACCGAGCGCTGCCGATGTAGAGGCAAGAATGAAAGGCGGGTACGCCCAATCCAGCGTCCCCTTTGTCGCAATAATCGACATCGATGGCGTTTTATTTTCCTTGATCGCCTCCAGTTTAGAAGGCAATAACTCGTCAAGTTTTTCACTGAGCCATTGGTCCATATTTTCTGCTGATACTGCATTCATGATAAATCTCCTACAAAGTAATGTAACTAAAACTTAATAACGATTCCTGTGGTATCCATATTCACCTTAATGTGCCGCAGGTAACGCGAGCTTGCACTTATACCCACCAGACTATAAAATACATACATACTAGTTGGTATGTCAAGTAAATCTTTTATCGGCTAGCCGGAAGCAAACTTCTGGAGTATTTTCTCTTTTATGACTCAGACAAACACAGAAACACGTAAAGAGCGCAACCCATCCATCACTCGCCAGGCCATACTACAGGCGGCATTTATGGAAATTTTTCGCAATGGCTATCAGGGCATGCGCCTTGAAAACGTCATGTCAGAAACCGGGCTAACCAAGGGTGCGCTCTATCATCATTTCTCTAATAAACAAACACTTGGCTATGCCGTCGTTGACGATATGATCCAGCCAATGATGCAGTCAATCTGGATTGATCCCGTTAACAATGCTGACGATCCTTTGCTCGGCCTTATCACTGCGATTGAAGACTTGCCGGACAAAAAACCGGAGCAACTGATAGAGTTCGGTTGCCCCTTGAATAATCTCATTCAGGAAATGGCACCACTAGACAATGGTTTCCGTACAAGGCTTGATGCCATCATGGAAAGCTGGCTAGACACCACAGAGAAGGCGCTGGAAGCGGCTGTGCAAGCAGGACAAATCCGCAGCGACATCAATTGCCACGAAACAGCAACCTTTATCCTGGCCTCCGTTGAAGGCTGTATTGGCCTGGCAAAGAGCGCTCAGTGTGGTAATCGGTTGCGCACCTGTCTGAAGGGGATTACAGGGTATTTGAACTCGTTAACAGTACAGTCAGGCTGATAAAAGCATTCCTGTCGGTTTGGCCTGGCCAGTGTGATGCGAGTAAGAAAAACCTGAGAAGAGAAATAGCGTTATAAAAAATGGCTTCAGTATGAAGCCATTTTTTTACTCTCGATAAGAAGCATATATGGTGGCCAGAGGTGGAATCGAACCACCGACACGAGGATTTTCAATCCTCTGCTCTACCGACTGAGCTATCTGGCCTCTAAAAGGAAGGCGTATTAGACCTTTGGCTGGGCCTTTAGTCAAGATTATGACCAGATTTTTATCTCTGGTTACCCGAATAACAGCGAATTGCTACATAATCACCTGTTGAGTCGTGATAGTCTGGCGTTTCATTTTACAAAGCAGGATGCCCAGTGCCAGCACACAGTAGCTCTACCCCTCCAAACTACCAGCTCATTGAAACCAGGCTCCAGGAGAAGCTGGAGAATGGCACGACGCGCTGCCATCTTTGCTTGTGGCGCTGCAAACTGGGCCATGGTCAGCGCGGCTTTTGCCAGGCGCATGTGAACCGTAATGGCACACTTTATAATCTTTCCTATGGCATTTTATCAGCGATCGATATTGGTCCGATTGAAGACAAGCCGGTGAAGCATTTTCAACCGGGCACGCAAGTGATGTCTGTGGGCAGCTTTGGCTGTAATTTTCGTTGTGGTGGCTGTCATAATCTGGATATTTCCTGGGGAGTTTCAGCACTCGATGCGCTGGCAAAAGGTGAGTCCACCGCAGCTTTTGTCGCGCCGGAAGCCCTGGTCGAAGCCGCTTTACGTCATCAGGTTCAGGGGATTGCGTTCACTTACTCAGAGCCTGCTGTCTGGCTGGAGTATGTGCTTGAGGTTGCGAAACTGGCGCATGATGCCGGGTTGTATACCGTTTACGTCTCCAATAGTTTTGTGACTGATGAGGCACTTGAATTACTTGCGCCCTGCATGGATGTGCTGTGCTCTGACATAAAAAGCCTCAGTGAAGATTTTTATAAAGACATCTGCCCGGTAGCATCTGTTGAGCAGGTCATGGGCTCTATAGAAAAGGCATCGAAACTTGGCATTCATGTCGAAACCCGTACCAACATTATCCCAGGAAAAAATGACTCACCTGAGGAGTTACGTCAAATAGCCCAATGGATAAAAGACCATCTAGGGGCCGATAGCCCCTGGCATATCACGCGTTTTTTCCCAGCCTACAAGCTCGATCACTTACCCCCGACACCCTCGGAGATTATGTGGACTGCGCATCAACAGGCACTGGAATCCGGTTTGAAAAATGTCTTTGTTTACGATGATAAGGGCTGCGATTGTGCAGGTGAAAACTTACCAGTTGCCAGTTATTTGTCCGCTGACGCTGCCGATGTCCACGAAGTTAAAAAATGCGCAAAAGACTGCTGCGGTGATGATGGCGTTCTGTTAAAAAAATACGAACAACCTGGCTGATCTTATTTTTGCGGCACAAACCCTTCGGGTAATTCGGCTCCGCCGGTAAAGAAATATTTTTCCATTTCAGCTTCGAGAAATTCGCGTACTTTTGGATCAATCGGGCTCAAGCGATTTTCGTTAATCAACATAGTCTGGTGTCGTAACCAACCTGTCCAGGCTTCTTTCGATACATTATCAAACAGCCGCTTACCCAGATCGCCGGGGTATGGCACGCGATCCAGACCTTCCGCTTCTTTACCCAACTTTATACAATTTACTTTTCGTGTCATATCAATCTCTCTTGTGTGTGCATTCCTTCTAACAGTTTTTGCACCGGCGCTGCCAGTCCAATCTCTACGGGTTTTGATCTTTTATACCAAATGGAGTTCCCAGCTTCCATCACAGAATTCATCGGGTTATCTACCGTTAACAGGCAGGGCGTTATGTCCATGTGGAAATGACTCAGCGTATGACGCAGCCCGGGCCACTGCTGTATCTCGCCAGCACTCAACTGGAAGCGTTCACAGTAGTCACACAAACTCTCTAGCGATGAAAATTCGGGGAATGCCCAAAGACCACCCCAGATCCCGGTTGGCGGTCGTTGCTGTAAAAGCACTTCATTGTCGCGGACAAGCATCAACATATGAAGAGCGCGAACAGGCAGATCGCGCTTCGGTCGTTTTACTGGGAAGTCCATTGGCTTACCACGCTCGAAGGCGGTGCATTTTTCATTCAACGGACAATGACCACACCCTGGTTTACTGCGTGTACACACAGTAGCGCCCAGATCCATAATTGCCTGCGTGTAATCGGCAACACGTTCATCCGGCGTATAGGTTGCTGCTATTTCCCATAATATATTTTGCACCGCAGCTTTCCCTGGCCAACCATCCACTGCGTGAAATCGTGTCAGAACCCGCTTAACATTGCCATCAAGTATCGGATGACGCTGATGATGCGCGATTGCCAGTATTGCGCCTGCTGTTGATCGACCAATGCCAGGTAAATCAATCATCGTTTCAATAGCCTCAGGGAAATCTGCATGGTGGCTGTCAACCACTCGCTTTGCCGTTTTATGAAGATTTCTTGCGCGCGCATAATACCCAAGACCTGACCAGTGATGTAACACCTCATCCGCACCTGCTCTGGCCAATGTTTGAATATCTGGGAAACGCTTTATAAATCGCTCGTAATAGGGAATGACTGTTGCCACCTGAGTCTGTTGCAACATAATTTCTGACACCCAGACACGATAGGCGCTGATCGCTTGCTGCCAGGGCAAATCTTTTCGGCCATAGTGATCAAACCAGTTTAACAAACGGTGAGCAAACCAGCGGCTATCGTCAGGCGTCAGGTCAGGCATGAAGATCAGACCTGATAATAATCTCGGTACCATTCAACAAATCGGGCAACGCCCTCTTCAATCGGCATCGAA
This sequence comes from Gammaproteobacteria bacterium, assembly GCA_036478835.1. Taxonomy (GTDB): domain Bacteria; phylum Pseudomonadota; class Gammaproteobacteria; order DSM-19610; family DSM-19610; genus JAZGER01. The sequence goes on from JAZGER010000194.1 coordinate 6,133, forward strand.
GGCTTGTAGTCCACATCAGCCATCAAGTCTTTGACATCCGCATAGGTTGCAACGACATCGCCCTTTTGCAGTGGCAACATGTTTTTCTCCGCCTTCTTGCCAAGTGATTTTTCCAGAGACTCTATAAAATGCATGAGTTCAACGGGTTCATTATTACCAATATTGTAAATACGGTAAGGTCCGGCGCTCGTTGCAGGGTCTGGCTGATCACCCGACCAGTCGGGGTTCGCCTGAGGAAGGTGGTCTAATGTGCGGATCACACCTTCGACAATATCATCAATATAAGTAAAATCTCGCTGGTGCTTACCGTAATTAAATACATCAATAGGCTCCCCAGCCAGAATCCTTTTCGCAAAAAGAATCGGTGACATATCCGGCCTGCCCCAGGGACCATAGACCGTAAAAAACCGCAAACCTGTAGTCGGCAATTGATACAGATGGCTATAAGTATGCGCCATCAATTCACTGGCTTTTTTTGTCGCCGCATAAATACTAACGGGGTGATCCACATTGTCATGCACAGAATAGGGCATACGAGTATTTGAACCATAAACCGAACTACTGGACGCATAAACCAGATGCTTTACTTCATTGTGCCGACAGGCATCGAGAATATTCATGAAACCCATCAGATTGGTCGCAACATAGGTATGCGGATTTTCCAGTGAGTAACGAACACCGGCCTGAGCCGCCAGATTAACGACTGCATCAGGCTTATGCTGTTTAAACAGTTGATTAATCCCGTCAGTATCTTCAATATCGAGGCGTATATCGGTAAATCCTGAATGACTCCCGATTCGAGCCAACCGCGCCTCTTTCAGTGAAACATCATAATAATCATTCAGATTATCGACGCCAAGAACTTCGTCGCCACGCTCAAGCAACCGAAGCGATAACGCATTACCAATAAATCCTGCGGAACCTGTAACCAGTACTTTCATTATATAACCTTTTTTATCTCGACACTGCTTAGTGCAATGGGCGTTATTAGTTAAACAATCCTTTTAATTTATCATTAAGCTTATCCTTCAGCTTATCTTCAAGTGCCTGTTTTTTCTTATCCACCTTTTCTTCTAACTCCGCTTTTTTCTTATCTACTTTTTCTTTCAATTTGGCTTTTTCCGCATCCACTTTCTGGCGGATCTCTTCACCGGCAGCTTGTTTAATCGCTTTATCCAGACGCAGTTTATATTTTGGTTGTGCAAAACTACCCGTTACCTGAATGGGGATAGGTAGCCCGTTAAGGTCAGAAATATCCCGACCGCCCTGCCCTTCAAGACTGCCTACAATAGTGGTAGTCAAAAGATAATCAATTGATTGCTGATTCAGATCGACCATCCCTTTTCCATCAATACGCAACAGGGGGCTTTTTGCCGAAAGATCATCGCTAGTGACAACACCATTTTTAACGGTCGCAGTAGCCGACAACACCGAAAAATCAGTCTGATCAGAGCCGGATTTTTCCATTGGGTTCTGTCCTTTAATGGCAGATTTAGCCTGCCGGATCAAACGGATAAGATCCACTCCCTTGATCGCTCCATCTTTAAATGTAAAGCCCATTTCACCATTCAATGTTTGCTTGATAGCATCGAGGGTTTTTCCCGTTCCAGATAATTTCACATGGGCTTCTGTATCCCCTGTGATTGTTTCCTTTTTCATCATATCCATTAGCAGGCCCCCCACCTGAATACCGGAAAACTTTTCATCCATTGACAGTTTTGGCGTTGATCGAACGTCAAGCTGTATATTACCGCGGTAACTTCCTTCGTACATTTTTGCTTGCGCCGGATGCACCTGGATTTTTCCATTCCTGGCCGACAACTGTATTTTAATATCCTGGCTACGCAGTTGATAGGCTTTCAGCAGACCAATTTTAATTTCCCCATTAACATTTAACGCTCGCAACATATCAACGGGCACTTCAACGGGTACAGTTGCTGCCTTAACTACCGTTTCTGCATCTGTTTCCGTCGTTGGTGGGAAATATCGATCAGCATCAATTTGATCCAGACCAATCTCAAAATTGATCGCTGGTTTTGCAAAGTCTGAAACGGCCACACGTCCATTTATTAAAGAATCATCAAGACGCATTGCCAGCTTGCTTAACTGAACCGTATCCGATGTTAAAACCAGGTGCGTACTCATATCGGCTTTTTCCAGTACCGTATTATCAGAAGTCACTGGGACTGTCAGACCCAACGCACGCATGACATCAGCGGGGGAGAATGTAGCCACCTGAAAATCTCCAGCAAACTGTCTTTCAGCACTTTTGATCGCCTGGCCCTGTATATTCCCATTCACGTTTAAACCAAGCGCCGAGAGCTTCAAAAAACTCGTAGACAGCGTTTCCTGCTCCAGATCAATCACTGCGCTGGTTTTCAGGGAAGATTGCAAACGCCCCCCGGGTAATGTTTCGCCGACCAGATCCAGAACGACTGCGATGTCGTTTAATTTGATAGCCGAAAAAGACTGCTCAACATCAACGACACCATCAAATGTAACATTCCCTTTGATCGCCGGCTGACGACTCTCCACGTCGAGGTCCATATCCACACTGACAGGTTTCC
>JAZGER010000195.1:0-24331 GCA_036478835.1 Gammaproteobacteria bacterium
GCGAAGCCCTGTAATCCTGAACCGTAAATAACGGGAAAATCCAGTTGTTCATCGGTGGCACCGAGGTTATCAAATAAATCAAAGGTCTGATCAAGCACCCAGTCAGGTCGGGCACCCGGTCGGTCAACTTTGTTGATAACAACGATGGGTTTTAGCCCTTGCTGCAGGGCTTTTTCAGTGACAAATCGAGTTTGAGGCATTGGGCCTTCGACCGCATCAACGAGTAGAAGAACAGAATCAACCATGGACAGTACGCGTTCAACTTCGCCGCCAAAATCAGCATGGCCCGGTGTATCAACAATATTGATGTGGTAGCCATTCCATTCGATAGCCGTGTTTTTCGACAGGATGGTAATGCCGCGCTCTTTTTCAAGCTCATTGGAGTCCATGACTCTTTCCTGAGTTTCTTTGTGACTGTCCAGTGTTCCGGATTGAGATAGAAGCTGGTCTACCAGGGTGGTTTTACCATGGTCTACATGGGCGATAATGGCAATATTACGAAGGCGATCGATCACTGGATTGAATCTCGGCGAAGTTAAACAAACCATTATAATGCATTTTTGCTAAGGATGGTTTTAAATTTCCAACAGGCTGAACAGGAGCATAGTGATAAATGATTTATCAGGGCAAGTTAGAGGTGGTAACACAAGGGCGGGGAAGTTATGACGTTACCCAAGAAATACAGCAGCATGTGGCCAAATCAGGTGCTGAAAGTGGGGTTTGCCAGATATTTGTACATCATACCAGCGCATCTTTAATGTTATGCGAGAATGTGGATCCGGAGGTTCGCGCCGATCTTGAGCGCTTTATGGCGCGTCTGGCACCTGATGGTGATCCGTTATTTCGCCATACTGATGAAGGGCCAGATGATATGCCTGCGCATATTCGCAGTATTCTTACCTCGTCAATGCTGGGTATTCCCATAGAAGCCGGTATCTGTGCCCTGGGAACCTGGCAAGGGGTCTATCTGTGGGAGCATCGGCAGGCTGGCCATCGTCGCAAGCTGACGATTAGTGTGCTTTCGTAAGCTCAATTTACCAGATTGCGAGTAGCCCCATTTAAATAAGCCGTGATATTTTTTGCAATTTCCATGACTAATCGTTGGCGTGCAGAGTGGCTGGCCCAGGCAATGTGGGGTGTCAAAACCAGATTGGGTAAGGGGGTCTTTAGCAGGCAATGATCGGCGGGAGGGGGCTCTACGGATAATACATCGAGGCTGGCAGCGCTCAGGTGATTACTGGATAACGCTGCCATCAGCGCTGCTTCGTTCACTAATCCTCCACGAGCGGTGTTAATTAGAATTGAGCCTTTCTTCATGCGGTCAATTGCCGCACTATCAATCAAGTTTTCTGTTTCAGTATTTAAAGGACAATGAAGACTTGTCACGTCTGCGCAAGCCAATAGCTTGTTAAGCGATACGCGGCCAGGGCGAAGCGGGCTGCCTTCTCGTTCCGCGATTAGAACCCGCATTCCAAATGCCCTCGCCATTTCTGCAGTTGCTCTGCCAAGCTCGCCGTAACCGATGATCCCCATTGTTTTATTAGACAGGTCATGAATAGTGCGATCAAAAACACAGAAGTAGGGTGAGTGAGGCCACTGTTTTTGAATGGCTTCACTTCGATAGCTGTCCAGTTGTCGATTGAGCGTGAGAAGGGTAGCAAAAATGTGTTCGACCACAGAGGATGTCGCGTATCCGCGCGCGTTACAAACAATCACTCCATGGTTGCGAGCACTCTCTAAATCAATGTTATTAGTGCCAGTTGCTGCCACGCAGATGAGCTTGAGGCCAGATGCGTTAGCGATCAGCTTATCGTCCAGCACGATCTTATTCGTTACCAGTATCTCAGCCTCGGCGATGGTGGCCTGGGCAGGGAGTTGCGTCGAGTGAGCAAACTGCCAGTCGTCTAAAGTAGCCGCGAGTGGTCCCATTTCAAGGTCATCTGGAAGGATGCTATCTGTATCGAGGAAAATGCCTTTCATTTGCCGCCTTCTGTTGTAAAACTCGTTTCAATAGCCTTAAAGTCTGACATATTCAGGTCGATACTGGACACTATAGATCAACTAAGCCAGAGCGAAAAATGGAACACCGGTGCAGTCCCCGAAGAAACGCAGAATATCATCTCATGTTTTACCAGCATGGACAGGTGGTTCAAAGTGGCTGTGTAAAGAACATTAGCATGGGCGGGTTGTTTATTCAGGTGTCGGCTGGTAACTGGCGTCGTCATGAAGCATTCGATGTCGAGTTGGTCAGCAGTCGAGGTGCAAAGTTGCGGCTGTCAGCTGAGCTGGTGCATAAACATTCGCATGGGGTAGGCATCGTTTTTGATAGCATGGATATTGTGCAAAGACAGATGCTAAGAGACCTTTTTTATATTGGCATCGATCAGGCGGAGGCACCAATAAGTAAAGCTGATGTGTCGGTCGCTTAGCTTATCTATTAGACGGCCTGTGAATGTCTGCGATACGCAGAACTAATTCCTTCCCTGCTGCCCTGTCACTGTAATACTGCTTTAATGTTTCGTGAACGACTTTAAAGGCCAGTTGATCCCAGGGTATTTCTGATTCAGAAAATAATTTACATTCCAGGCTTTCAATCCCTGGAGAAAATTCACCATCAATAATCTCTCCCCTGAATAGCATATAGACCTGGCTAATTGATGGAATGCTAAACAGGCTATACAGCCCCAGTAAATTTATTCTGGCTTGAGCCTCTTCCCAGGTTTCACGCATGGCCGCATCTTCAGTTGATTCACCATTCTCCATAAACCCTGCAGGTAACGTCCAGAAGCCATGGCGTGGTTCGATGGCGCGCCGACATAGCAGGACTTTTCCATCCCATTCGGGAATGCAGCCGGCAACAATTTTTGGGTTTTGATAGTGTATCGTTTCACAATCGATGCAAACGAAACGCTCACGGTTATCGCCATCCGGCATTTTTAATGAAACTGATGAACCGCATTCACTGCAAAATTTCATGGTTTTATCCGAGCCTTTTGAATGAGTTTGTCTGTATTTTATGCGATTGTATCTTTGTGGCTAAGGTAACGGGTAGCATAAAATAACCCGGCGATTGTTTTAGCGTCTACAATCTCACCTGTATGGATCATCTCAATCGCTTTGTGAAATTTAATCCAGTGTATGTCGATGACTTCATGCTCTTCCTGTTGTAGTGCGCATTGAGACAGATCTGTGGCCAGGAAAAGAAAAACAGCTTCATCGCAAAACCCTGGTGTCGTTAAAATTTTACCCAGTGAGGTAAGCTGTTTCGATTTTACGCCAGCTTCTTCAGCTAGTTCACGAGAGGCGGTTGTTCCGGCCTGTTCATTTGGGTCAATTTTCCCTGCAGGCAGTTCCCATAGCCAGCCACCGGCTGCATGGCGAAACTGATGTAACAGGCAAATTTCTTCGTTGCTATTCAGCGCAACGACTGCGGCCCCTCCAGGGTGTCGAACGATGTCCAACGAGAGGCTGGTACCATTGGGCAGTGTCACAGTTTCAGAGCCGAGATCAACGACTGGGCCTTTGTGAATAAGTTTTCGGCCCATTTTATTTTCCATAAGAGGCCAGCGTCTGGCCTATATTGTCTGGCGCCACAGGGTCATAGTATAGAGACAATAAAGGCATATCCATCGCCGGTAAGAGTTGGCTGCCAGAAGAAATGGTATCAAACTTGTTGCCGCCAAGCAGTCGATGGGCAGTGGTCAGATACAGGCGATCCAGCGCTTTTCCGTTAGCCAGGGTATGCAGGACTCTGGGGCCAGCTATGGCATAAATGGTCGAATAATTTAGTGACGTAAAAGCCGCTCTAAGACGTCCCCCATCAACACCCGTTCCCTCTCCGCAAACAATGATTCTGGCATGGGATTCGTTTTCGAGCAGGGTACGTTTTTCAGGGTCTGATTGTTGGCCTGTGAAGATAAAAATGCGGCGTTTTCGATAGGGCGCTAACGCAGCGACTGGAATATTCAGGCTGGCGCTGAATACGGCAAGATCCGGTTGCTCTTTCAGCCCTTGTTCTTTTCGCCAGTCTTTAAGATCACTAAATGCAGGGCCGACCGGTAAGGTATCCTGAGCTTCTTGAACGGATGCCTGCCGAAAATAGCGTGAAGTGGTAATTAAAATATCTGCTTGTGCAGCGAGCTCCTGAAACAGTCTCCAGTCACGGGCATTGCCAATAGCGGGAGGCACCTGATGTGTGATTTTCCCTTCCACTGGGAGCGCAATTCGCCCATCTATACTGGTGACAAAGTTGCTGTAGATGAAGGGCTCATTTTGATCGTGGCACTGGCGAATGTTCTCTGAAAGGTATAACCCTTCGAGCGACTGTTTTTTACCGTTGGGGGGGAATAATTGCAATATATCGTTTTGCATTGGAGGTTCAGGTTTGAGTTCAGGTTGAGTATGCCGCGATTTTTATAGCAGCGCAAAATAAAAGCCGGGGCTGATAACCCCGGCTTTTATTACTAACGTGCGGTATCAGCCCGATTTTTTCTGTTGGTAGTCGTCAATAGCGGCCTTGATTGCATCTTCTGCCAGAACTGAGCAATGGATCTTGACCGGAGGAAGTGCTAACTCTTCAGCAATCTCCGTATTTTTAATCTGGCCTGCTTCATCAAGCGTTTTGCCTTTGACCCATTCGGTCAGCAATGAGCTGGAAGCAATGGCTGAACCACATCCATAGGTCTTGAATTTGGCATCTTCAATAATACCCGCATCGCTCACCTTGATTTGCAGGCGCATCACATCGCCACAGGCAGGCGCACCGACCATGCCGGTGCCTACACTCGTGTCTGTTTTTTCGAAAGCGCCAACGTTACGCGGGTTTTCATAGTGATCCAGGACTTTTTCACTGTAAGCCATTATCTTTCTCCATATAAGCTAAAAACTGTGTGCGCCGTTTCAAGCAGCAGATTGTTTGAAATCATCAGGGCGGAAACCGGCATCTGAACTGCCTTCTTTAGAGCCTTCCTGTTGCTGACTAACCGCGTCGGCAAGGGTCATATCATTCAGGTAGTTATAGATGCGTTCGCTCAGTTGATTCCACATTATAATACTTTGTGGCCATTGTTCGCCAGGAATCCTCTCCCTGCGTGCCGGCATCGCATCATCAACTGCGCTAAGAATTTCGGCAATAGTGATTTCGGTTGCCGGGCGTCGCAGGCAATAACCACCACCTGGGCCACGCATGCCTGTTACCAGGTCATTGTTGCGTAATCGAGCAAATAATTGCTCAAGATAAGAAACAGAAATAGACTGTTCTACTGAAATATCAGCCAGTGTTACGGGCCCCTTATCATGACGCAAAGTCAATTCCATCATGGCGGTAATTGCATGGCGCCCTTTCGTTGAAAGTTTCATAATAGTGCCTCTTATAGCTAATCGCGTTTACTGTGTTTACATTTGATTCGTGCCACAGCTTAAGTTTCAGCTAGTATAGTAATACTTGACTAAATTAGTCAAGTTTAATGTGGAGCGTAGAAGCGGGGTATTTACCTGAAAATCAGACGTTCGATGCGACTGTTCCGTGGCAACATTCTGGAGTATTTATCCGTTTTTTCGTTAACGCGTACTGATTTTAAACGAAAATGTCTTATTCGCTCGGTTCCTGCCTGGAGACCATATCGCCTGTTGGAACAGGCATTGTTGTTAACCGTGATCAGATAACATGGTCGCCAATGCGTCAAGATCCTGGCTTTTTGTGAGTAGGTCTTCGGTAGCCAGTCTGGCTTTGGTCTCTTCAAGGCCAAGTAATTCAAGAGAAAACAGGGGTAATTCAATATTATCAGAGCTACCAATACCGTAGGTTGCTAGCAAACGGCTAGCGATGAGAGTTAATTGGGGGTAAATAGCGTGTTGATCCCAATACCCTTCGTTGTGATGATGCTGTATGGCAACAGTGAGCTCTTCAGGCATGCCCCAGGCTTCCATCAGCCAGGCGCCAATCTGGTCATGGGTAACGCCAAGTACGTTCTTTTCGAGGTCTTTTGCCGGGATATCCGGATTTGCCTCGGCCATTTTATTCAGAATGAAAAACTCAGGGTGAAACGCGTTACCCAATGCCAGCCAGCCGATATTCTGAAGCAGGCCAGCCAGGTAAGCAGTGCCCCGGTACGGGCGTTTTTTCCCTGGAATAAGATGCGTCAGCATTTCAATCAGGCGACCAGAATAGACGGCCTGCTTCCAGAAGGCATTCAGTCCATATGGCCCATCGGGTGGTATTGGCAGGGCTTTGCAAACGCTGAGCGCCAATGCCAGATTCAACACAAAATCAAAGCCTAAAACACGCGCGATGGCAGATTGCAGGTCTTTGATTTTCCCCGCATAGCCATACATGGCTGAATTAGCGTAACGGAGAATCTGGGTGGCCAGTACGGGATCAAGCTTGACAACGTCAGCAAGTTGTCCGGCACTGGCAAGTGGGTCGGCAGACAACTTCAGCAACTGTGTTGTTGTGACGGGTACCGGCGGAAGTTCATGGAAGGCATTCATGCTTTGTAGCAGTGGTTTAGGCATTAACGCAGTCATTTCCCGGCTTGAAGAATCCATGTCGGATGGATGCAAAAGGGCGAGTTCTCGGGTGATGCTTGCATACGTTGTTTTATCGAACAAATCTGAAAAATCACTGCCAGACATACGGATTAGCGCGGTATGTGACCCAGGCTCAAAGATGATTTTTTTGCGCTCTTTCAGTTTTGAATCAATCACCGCTTCAAGGCCATATATTTTTGCCAGTGGAGGGCAGGAGCCTCTTTCGCAATCATCAAAAATTTCCCCCAGACGTTCCTGGGGGACGAGTTCCAGGTCTCTGTTGAATTGTTTCCCCAGCGCGTCAAAATCCAGCAGGTCTTCTGCAGACATAATAGCCATCAGTAGCCCTTGTTCGTCCGCGAGGACGACAGTTCGTGTCAGCTCATTTAATGTCAGTTCACACGCTTGTGCGGCTTGACCTAATGTCGTTGTCCGATGATGATTTAATACTTCATAGGGGGCGTTGGTTTCTTCCAAAAAACTTCTAATTGTGCCTGGCAAGCTCATATTTCTCTCCAAAATTCTGACGATTCCACTCAATAATGGAAAGAGTTGCAAAAATTGCACCATTTTATTAATTGGCCGTAGGCGTTCAGTTTCAAGTTGGCATAGTCCCTGCATTAACCCAGATACGCCAGATAACTGACAATGATTTGGTGCTAATAATCCGAATAACAATTTAATTTTTTTTTGAGGAGAAAAAAATGGTTGAGCTACAAAGTCAAACTGCAGTAGATAGACGCGCAAACTCGATTGAAAAGCTGGCGACGTTGGTTGGAACACGGACAGATACTCTGGCACGATATACTCGCCTTGCAGGGCAACGACCGTTTAGCGAACAAGCAGACATTTTGGGGAATGTGCAGGAGTTTTGCCAGACACTCATTGATTATACTGCCAGTGCGCACTTTCAGTTATACCGCTATATCACTGAGAAAGTCGAACGTCGTACGGCGGTTATAGAAATAGCTAACAGTGTTTATCCGCACATCGCCCGCACAACAGACACTATTCTTAGTTTTAATGATAAATACGAAAAAGCCTCTTCGGCCGAAGAAGAACAGCATTTACTTGAAAATCTTGACGCAGATCTGTCCAGTCTAGGTGAGGCGTTAGCCGAGCGCATCCATTTTGAAGATCAAGTGATTAATGCATTAACGCAAGAAGCTGTTCACTAGAATAAAACCACCCGGAATCTCTATCGCGTCCGCTGTTTCGGCGGACGCTAGTTGATTCTTTGCCCCTGTTTTTCTCTGATTGTTTGATAATTTCGCTCAAATCATTATGGTGTACTCCGTATAGAAATGTGAGATTTTGCAGAATTGTTTTTTGCTCTCTGCGGGTGTGCAAACGTGTAAACGGACTTTCGTGCGTGTTTGACTGCCAGAGAAAAAGCCTTTCGTGCAAATCTTTTATAGTATAAAAATTAATCAGGAGGTGGATGTGGACGCTTATCAGGCGGGTAGTGATGTGCTGTTTATTCTTTTGGGCGCAATTATGGTGCTGGCAATGCATTCTGGCTTCGCTTTTCTGGAAGTTGGAACGGTCAGGGAGAAAAACCAGGTTAATGCATTGGTCAAGATTATTGCTGACTTCGCGATGTCTACTATTGCCTACTTCTTTGTAGGGTACAGCGTGGCCTATGGCGTTGATTTTTTCTCTGGCGCTGAAGTGCTCAGCCAAAAGCATGGCTATGAGTTAGTAAAGTTCTTTTTTCTTCTGACTTTTGCTGCGGCCATTCCCGCTATTGTTTCGGGCGGCATTGCAGAGAGAGCCAGATTTAACCCCCAGCTGGCAGCCACATTTTTACTTGTCGGCTTTGTTTATCCCTTTTTTGAAGGGATTATCTGGAATGGTAACTATGGTGTGCAAGCCTGGATAGGGCAAACCTTTGGTGCCGAGTTCCATGATTTCGCCGGTTCGGTTGTCGTGCATGCGGTGGGTGGATGGATCGCTTTGACCGCCGTATTACTGTTGGGGCCTCGTCATGGGCGTTACACCAAAGATGGGAAAATTGCTGCACATCCACCGTCAAGTATTCCTTTTCTGGCTTTAGGTGCATGGATACTGTCCGTCGGCTGGTTTGGATTTAATGTGATGTCCGCGCAAACAATCGACGCGGTGAGTGGGCTGGTTGCAGCCAATTCACTGATGGCCATGGTTGGGGGTATTCTGGCTGCACTATTTGTGGGCAAAAATGACCCGGGATTTGTTCATAACGGGCCCCTTGCTGGGCTGGTAGCTGTCTGTGCCGGTTCCGATATTATGCACCCACTGGGTGCCCTTGCAACAGGTGTTGTTGCTGGCGGAATGTTTGTTTACCTGTTTACGGTCACTCAAAACCGTTTAAAGATTGATGATGTGCTGGGCGTCTGGCCATTGCATGGATTGTGTGGTGCATGGGGCGGTATTGCGGCGGGTATCTTTGGCAGCACGGCGCTAGGTGGTCTGGGTGGCGTGACATTGGGTGCACAGGTGGTTGGAACATTGATGGGGATAGCCGTTGCCCTGATTGGTGGCCTGGTTGTGTATGGACTACTGAAAATGCTTGTCGGTTTACGCCTCAATCAGGAAGAGGAATTTCAAGGTGCTGATCTTAGTATCCATCATATTAGTTCAACGCCTGATGTATAGGCGCGAATGATTTTCGTATAAAGACTGCTTGCCTGTTAAAGGTAAGTAGTCTTCCCAAAGGGCTGTTTAATAACAATCCAATATCTTCTCAGCAATAAGTATGTAGTGAGACCCTTGTACGATGCGAATCAAAGAGATTAGAACCGCCAAGGCGCCAAGATCGCCAGGAAGGCATAAGAATTTTTTCGCACGAAGTGCGAAAACAAGTCTGTTTCCTTGGCGATCTTGGCGCCTTGGCGGTCTAAAAATGTATCGTGCAAAGGTCTCGCAGTGAATTCAGGTCACGCCGTGAGATTAATCTGTTTAGCCTTGTTGTTGACTTCTTGTGTGAAAAACCCATCCACTTTTGAACTTGCTCAGGAGTACCCAAAAGCGGATGAAGGTAATATTGCACAGGGCCTGGTCCATTCGTTGACACGCAGTCTATCTGATAAATATAAAAATAAAACCGTGCTTCGCGACGCCCACCCCAAGCATCATGGTTGTCTTCGTGCAACAGTCAATGTGCCTGAGCTTCCGGCTGAGTTGGCCGAAGGATTTTTTAGTCAGTCTGGAGACTATTCGGCCTGGATTCGATATTCTACTGCGACGGATTCAGTCAATCACGATAAGAAAAAATCCATGCTAGGCATGGCTGTAAAAATCATGGGTGTAGAGGGCGAGCCGTTATCTGGCAATAATACTGAGGGTACGCAGGATATATTACTTCTCAGCCACCCTGTTTTGCCCATACGAAATGCAGAAGATTTTCTTGAGGTGGTTGATGAAAAGCTGTGGTTCTTTATTAATCCTTTTGATTTGCATTTACATGAGCTGCGTATTGCACTGAAGTCGCGTAAACACCATTCATCGCCATTAGCTATTCGCTATTGGAGCACAACACCCTACTTATTTGGCGAGGGCCGGGCAATTAAATATTCGGCTATGCCCTGTTCAAACACCTCTCAGTCCTTACCTGAAACCCTGGCCGAAAACTATTTGCGCGAATCGATGGTTCAGCAACTTGGCAATGGAGACGCCTGTTTTGATTTAATGGTGCAGTTTCAAACAGATGCGAATGCGATGCCGATTGAAGATGCGACAATAATCTGGGATGAAGCTGTTTCTCCTTTTAGAAAAGTTGCTCGCATTCAAATCCCTGAACAGCGATTCGATTCTAGTGAGCAAATGGAGTTTTGTGAAGATATATCCATGTCACCCTGGCATGGTTTAGTGGATCATCGCCCTTTGGGTAGTATCAATCGTGCGCGTAAACAGGTGTATCAGGACCTGTCTGAATTTCGTCACCGAAAAAACAAAATGTCGCCATAACATTTTTTAGCGCAGTCGTTTAGTCTTGTGCTGCTCCAGAAAGATGCGCAAAACAAGTGCGCTCTTCCGCAGGGTGATTTATTTACGGCGCATACTGCAGCGTGAGTCTGAAATTTCTGCCGTCCTGTGGGTAGAACGATGTAGTTTCGTAGTGCTTGTCGAACAAGTTGCCCACTTTTGCACGGATGGATAAGCCTTTCATAAGCTTGTAACTTGCGCGTAATGTGGTGGTCGCATATCCGCCAATGCGCCGGTTATTGCCCGAATCATCAAATCGTTCGCTTTCGCTAACCAGCGTTGAGCCGATGCTAAACCTGGGAAACTCTCGGTCAATGTTAAGGTGTAAACTTTTTCTGGGTCGGCGGGCCAGCTCATTTCCGTTATTAAAACCTTTGCTCTGATCTTCCGTATCAAGAAGCGTCAGATTGGCATTAAATTGCCAGGCCTGGATGCGAGTTTCTGCGATAAACTCGACACCTTTAATTTTTGCTTTATCGATATTATTGGCAAGCATGGCATTAGCATCATAAACAATCAGGTTATCAATTTTTGTCCGATAGAGGCTGCCTGACCAGGTTCCCCAGTCCTGTTTCCCGCGTAAGCCAATTTCAATGGTGTAAGACTCTTCGGGGCTTAGTTCGGTATTACCAAAAAAGGGGAAGAAGAGTTCATTGAAAGTTGGCGCTTTGAATGCAGTTGCATAAGAGGTGATGAATTTCATATTTTGATTGATCAAATGACCAATCGCGATATTCCCGGTTGTTTTATTGCCAAACTGTTGATTGTCATCTTTTCGTAAACCTATGTTGACATTGTGATTGTGTATATCGGCCTGATATTCAGCAAATAGACCGATATTGTCTCGTGAGACTTTGCCGTAAGAAGTCGTGCGAGCTTCATCTTCCAGATAGTCAACGCCAACTGTGAGCAGGTGGTCTTCAGTTATATCAATATTTCCCTGGAGCGAAAGGCTGTCACGTTCAGTATTGAAGCGACTAAAAAAAACCCCACTTTGGAGGTTTTTATTCTTATTGGCGCTGCGCCCGACTGAAAGTAAAAAGTTGCTGTGATCAGTTAATTCACTGGACAGTGTTATTCCATAGGATTGGAGCAGAGATTGTGATTCGTTTGACGCAAATGGTGCAGCGCCATCAAATTCAATGTTGTTGTCAGACCCCAGAAACTGACCGGATAGCCGAGTGTTGTTGAACTGGTACCCCAGGTTTACCGAAATTGACTGATTGTCATAAGCATCTTTGTCGGGCTCTTCAGTGAAGCAACCGGCAAATGCCGTAGAGCTTCCAGTGCAGGCATTATATCCATCAGTCTTTTCTTTTTTGAGGGTGAAACTATAAGAGGCATTTCCAGCGCCGCCCAGAACACCGGCAGTTACCCCCTGGGTATTGTGGCTTCCGGTAGTCAGAGAGAGAGTGGGTTTAATTGTGTCACCCGCGTGGCCTTTCTTCGTAAAAATTTGAATAACGCCGCCAATGGCATCCGGGCCGTAGAGACTAGCTCTAGGACCGCGTACGATTTCTACGCGCTCAATCATTTCGAGAGGGATTAATTCAAGAGGTGGTGTACCTGTTGAAGATGAGTTGATTTTTATGCCATCAATCATCATAAGGATATGATCGGATTCGGTTCCTCGTAGGAAAAGCGAGGTAATCTTACCCGCACCACCATTGTTCACTAGCTGGAACCCGGCTCTTGCCTGCAGTAATTCTTGCAGACTGGATGCGTGTTGCTGTTGTATGTCTTCTGCCGTAAAGACGGTGACTGAAGATAACGTATCATTAACAGTTTGAGCAGTGCGTGTCGCACTAACAATAATTTCAGGCAAGCTTTCTGCCAGGCTGTTTTGTATTAAAAAAATAAGGCTACTTGCGAGTGCAAGACGGGGTATGGTCTTCACGGGTTTCTCCCTCCGAGATGAATAGCGATATTGCAGAAGAGAGAATGGTAACGGCCTGAAGTCGGTTACTTTCCTCTATTGCCCGCCGCAATATATACAAGGTGACCAGAATTCTGGTCTGTTTTCATCAGGCCGGTCTCCGGGCTTATGGATTGCTTTTGAAGCGTTCAACTCGCCTTCCCATGCATTTGCACAGTGGCTGATTGAGTTGACGTAAATCCAATTACCGTTGCGGGGGCAGCGTCGGTATTTAACCGACTTCCCGATTATCCCTGTTAAGGGCACCTGATGTCCTGAGGCAGACTGTCATGTCTGTTTCAGGGCGGCTATCATAGCGGAGGGAGCGCGGGAGTGAAAGCTACCAAGATCTGTCATTGCAATTAACTGGAGTCGTTATGATTCACTGGCATCAATATCAATCGGCAAAAGCGGTTGCACACTATGCAGCTGATCGGATTACCTGCATTGCAAAGGAGGCGATTGACGCACGAGGTGTTTTCAAGATTGTGCTCGCCGGAGGCAGTACGCCTGCCGCCTGTTATCGAATGTTAGCTGGATCCAGAACTGACTGGTCTAACTGGCAGGTCTATTTTGGAGATGAGCGCTGCCTTCCTGTTGAGCACCCTGATCGTAATAGTGTGATGGCTGATGAATGTTTACTGAGTCAGGTGCCGGTGAAGGCCGAAAACACCTTTGTCATTCCAGCAGAAGCAGGGGCCGAGCGGGGAGCCGAGCGTTATCAGCAGGTGATCGATTCAGCCATGCCGTTTGATGTGGTGATGTTAGGTATGGGTGAAGACGGTCATACAGCCAGTCTGTTTCCGGGGCAAAAACGCATTGATGAGCGGAGTGTTATTCCTGTCTATGATGCACCAAAGCCTCCAGCAGATCGCATTAGTCTTAACTATTTAACCCTGCAGTCTACACGACACATGCTGGTATTAATCACCGGTGCAGGAAAACAATCTGCGATGGGGCGCTGGTTTTCTGGGGGTGCATTGCCCATTTGCGATGTCGTCGAAAATACGGGTGCGGACATCGTGCTGGATCAGGCAGCGTATTCCGGACCCTTGCTTATAGACGTGTGAATTCGATTTCTGTATTCAGTTTGCCTTCAAACAGCGCATCGATATAGACCGTATTGCCCGTTTGCAGAAGAGAAAGTCCCGGTTGCGGTGAGGGTGAGATTGCCAGTAACTCCAGCTTGGTTTCAGGAACAGTGACTGTGAAGCTCACGCGCATCGGATAATACCCATCCAGAAAACGTCGCATGAAGGGGCCGTTGCGTAGGATGAATTGTCCTGAATTTGCTTCGGTCAATGTGCGCGTGTCAGCATCGATGCATATTGATGCCGATTTACCGACACTTTCCAATTCAACGTTTGAGCCTTCAACCCACGCTCGGCCAATATTCTTCGAATGTTTTACAGTCAGGTTTTTCACGCGGTCAGAATTAAATGTGATCTGTACCGCAGAGACGCTATCCAGGTGTTCATGGCACTGGTGTAGATGCACCCAGCCGGTAGACAGGCTTTCAGCGGTAATTTTAATTTGGTTATGGAGATGATGGACGGGTGTTGTTGGTGACAGGCTCTTAAAATTTAGTTCGCCATTACTGACCGCGTCGATATCCGCTTGCGGAGAATCTGGCCAGGAATCCCTTTCAGTTTCGAAAGCAACAGCAACAGAAGAAAGCAAAGCAAACAGCAAGGCGTATGTAAAGAGGTTATGTCGCATTCCTGTTACCGTCTTTTTCAGATAGTCAGTCGTAGTGTATCGTTTTTTTCGACATTTTGTTGAATTGCATTCAATGCCGTCGGCTGCCTGGAGAGTGACAGTAGAATTTCGGCTGTTTAAGAGATTATAATGAAGCCTAATGACCCTAGTTGAGATCTATCGCTGCCCGCCATGGAGAGCGCAGCGAAGGCGGGTAGTCCCCGGTAGTGATTAGGCCGAGCGTTGTTTCCGTCGTGCGTAGCGCCAGAGGAAATATAAGCTGTAGGCATCCGACAATCACGTCAAGCCATTTGAGGGAATGCTGCGTAGCCTGCCACGAGTATACGATGTGGGTGGCGGAGCGGCATGTACGCAGGGCGGCCGGGGCATTAATAGCTGTCGCGTAGGCGAGTCGATTTTATACAGGGACGTACAAAATCAATCACGAGGTAGCGACTCACTTGGATCTTTCTATTCTTGAGGTTTTTGCAGGATGTAAAGAGAGGCAGCTGAAACCGCCAGTGCAAGGGAAAAAGTTCGTTTTCGCACTTTGCTCTCTCCCACGATTATCTGACTTTCAAACGCATTATCCAGGAACAAGAGATGAAGAATACAGCGCCTTCAGTGAACGAATTTGTCACACTATCGACACAGTTAATAGCGGAAAAAGACCCCGGATCGGCTGCTGCTCTGGCAGAACAACTCTGGCGCACCACATATCGTAGCCAGATTGCTGATTCTGAACGGGCGCTGCTGGCCAGTGCCCACCAGGAAACGCTGAGGTATGGCTCGGGGGTTTTAAATACCTATACCTGGGGGACGGGAACGCCCGTACTGTTACTTCACGGGTGGAATGGGCGAGCAGGTCAGATGGCTGAGATTGCTATCGCAATGGCAGAGGCAGGATTTAAAGCGACTGCATTGGATTTTCCCGCACATGGAGAATCCAGTGGCCATGAAACGGATGTTCTGGAAATGATCTCTGCGATACAGCACCTTAACCAGGTTAAAGGTGCTTTTCACTCCGTCATTACACATTCCTTCGGGAGTGTCGGCCTGTTGCAGGCCGTGCTACAAGGTATGCGTGTTGACCGCGTCGTTTGTGTTTCTGCCCCCGCAGATATTGAAACCCTTCTGGATAAATTCACATCCCTGTTGAAATTATCTGATCAAGTCATTTCCTTATTAAAAAAACGTCTGGAAAAAACCTACGGCGTCGAATTTTGGCGGACCTATTCTGTCCAGGAAATGTCCAGGCAAATGACAATGCCTGGATTATTGATCCATGATTCGGACGATGAATATATTGGCATCGGACATATGTTTGAGATTAATGCCGCCTGGCAGGCAAGCGACATATTATCAACTCAAGGTCTCGGGCATAACAAAATATTGAACGATCCATCCGTGATTCGGGCAATTACACAATTCTGCTGCGCTGAGTAATCTAAGGAGCCTCTGATTATTCTGCACGCAGATTTTCTGAGTGCAGGATGCGAGTTTATGCCGCTTTATTGAGCTGCAACGTGATGATTCTGCTACCGAGATTATTTCGAATTGACTCGGATGTTTTGAAAATATGCCAGAGGAGCCGCCACTGTTGACGGTGATGAGAAAAAATATTTTCAACGGCCAGTGTTTTGAAGCGTGCATCCCACTGTGCTAGCTCATAGGGGTTTTTGGGTTCTTTAAATTCTGTGACCATCCACTCTCTACCCACCGCCCAGCTGGCAAATATTTCCAGGAGCACCTGGCTATTGGGGAATTGATCGGCAAGCCTGGCCATCAGCTCCCTTGTTTTGTCTTCGGGAAGGTAAGGGAGGAGGCCTTCGGCAACAATTAGAACGGGTGCGGATTTATCAGCGATCTCTAACTTGTGAAGCGCGCTACCAGGCTGCGCTACGCCCCGATTAATAACTTCTGCTGACTGAGAACTCGGCAAGATGGAAAAGTGCGTCTCTGTAAACTGTCGCGGGTACGGGTGCCAGTGATTTAATGGCGAGGTCCACTTCTACCTGTGCGGCCTGTGTTGTGTATGCGATGGCGTTGGTTGACTCAATGGCCTCCATCACGATATCAATATGCTCAAGCCCACCTTGCTCAATAGCGTTCCTGATGGCGGCAGCCTGTTCAGCTGTTCCCTTTTGCATGGCATGAATCAGCGGGAGTGTCGGCTTGCCTTCAGCAAGGTCATCCCCTATGTTTTTACCGAGCTCATTTGACGATGCACTGTAATCGAGAGCGTCGTCAATGAGCTGAAACGCCGTGCCCAGGTGCATTCCGTAAGCGGCCATTGCGCGTTCCACTTCTACCGTTTGTCCTGCCAGAATTGCCCCGAGTTGCGAGGACGCTTCGAAGAGTTTTGCCGTTTTATATTGTATTACATGGGTATAAGACGCTTTCGTTGTTTCCGGGTTATGGCAGTTGAGTAGTTGTAGCACTTCGCCTTCGGCGATCGTGTTGGTGGTTTTTGACAGTAATTCCATGACGCGCAAATTGCCTACGCCGACCATCATTTCAAACGAGCGGGAGTAAAGAAAATCGCCGACCAGAACGGCGGCTTCATTGCCCCAGATTGCGTTGGACGTCTGGTTACCTCGTCTTAAATCAGAGGCATCCACAACATCATCGTGTAGCAGGGTGGCAGTGTGGATAAACTCAATGACAGCAGCCAGGTCGTGGTGTTGCGTGCCGCTATAGCCGCAGGCGTGAGCGGAGAGCAAGTGGAGCAATGGGCGCAGGCGCTTGCCTCCACTGTTGACAATATAGCGGCCAAGTTCATTGATTAGCGCGACGTCAGAGGTCAGGCGCTTGAAGATGATTTGGTCAACAGCAAGGTTATCGTCGGCAACCAGGCTACGGATGTCGTCTATATCCGGATTAATAGCTTGTTTTTTTAATTCTTGCATACTAATTCTGGCCGGTAGTTATAATTCAGAGTGCGCCAGTTTAACTGGCTGGCGATTCAGGTGCTAGATTATGAACAATTTGACGCCAAAAGAACAGCACTGTAGAATCCTCGCTCTTTCGTGTGCTGAATAAATCTGGAGACCCAGCCATGTATGCCGTAATTATGACCGGTGGTAAGCAATATAGAGTATCTCAGGGCGACCGACTACGAGTCGAGAAGCTGGATGTGGCCGAGGGCGATGCTATAGAGTTAGACAAAATTCTGATGGTTGCGAACGGGGACGATATTAGTATCGGAAACCCTTATGTAGCCAGTGGTAAAGTAGTGGCCAAAGTGAATGCGCATGGTCGCGGTGCTAAAATTGAAATCATCAAATTTAAGCGTCGCAAGCACCATATGAAGCGCCAGGGACATCGTCAGGCCTATACTGAGCTTGAGATTACTGATATTTCAGTTTGAGCAAATTCCAAGTATTTGAGGTTTAAGTAAAATGGCACATAAAAAAGCAGGCGGTAGTACCAGAAATGGGCGCGATTCAGAGTCAAAACGACTAGGCGTAAAGCGCTATGGTGGTGAGTCTGTAACAGCAGGCAATATTATTCTTCGCCAGCGCGGCACCCGTTTTCACCCGGGTGTCAATGTCGGATGTGGTAAAGATCATACCCTGTTTGCTAAATCAGACGGTGTAGTGCGTTTTGTGGTGCGTGGGCCGCGTAACCGTAAATTTGTGGATATTGTTACAGGTTAAGCTGAACCGTGCCGTAAAAAAGCCCCGTTGACTTCTGCGGGGCTTTTTTTATGTAATAAATTTTTTCTGAGACCTTTGCACGATGCTGCACAAGCGACTGGAACTTGCCAGGCTGTCTGGCCGTTTATAAAAGAGACCTCACGACACCTTTAAAAAATGGATTAGCCTTTCATGAAATTTGTTGATGAATCGAGTATTGATGTCAAGGCCGGTGACGGCGGCAATGGCGCAGTCAGTTTCCGCAGGGAGAAATATATCCCGCACGGTGGGCCTGACGGCGGCGATGGTGGCGACGGCGGCAGTGTCTGGCTGGTGGCCGACGATGAGCTGAATACTCTGGCTGATTTTCGCTACACCCGAAAATTCCAGGCGCAGCGAGGGGAAAATGGGCGAAGCCGTAATTGCACGGGTAAAGGGGGTGAAGACCTCGAAGTGCTCGTGCCTGTTGGGACGCTCGTCAGAGATCAGGAAACGGAAGAGTTGCTTGGTGACCTGGTCAAGGCAGGTCAGCGACTACTGGTCGCAAAAGGCGGTTTTCATGGTATTGGCAATGTTCGTTATAAAAGTTCGACAAACCGTGCACCGAGACAGTTTAAGCCGGGGACTGAAGGCGAGTCTCGACGACTGGATCTTGAGCTCAGCCTGTTGGCGGATGTCGGCTTGCTGGGAAAACCTAATGCGGGGAAATCTACGTTAATCACTGCGGTATCCGCAGCGCGGCCAAAAATTGCTAACTATCCCTTCACGACTTTGTATCCTAATCTCGGGGTGGTACGGGTTGCGGCTTACCAGAGCTTTGTCATGGCCGATATCCCGGGACTTATCGAAGGAGCGGCAGAAGGTGCCGGGTTGGGTATTCAGTTTTTAAGGCATCTCTCACGCACCGGGCTGTTGCTTCATATGGTGGATGTTGCGCCGTATGATGATACTGACCCGGTAGAAGATGTGGTGTCGATCACTAAGGAACTCGAAAAGTTCAGTGATGCTCTTGGTCAACGCGAGCGCTGGCTGGTACTGAACAAAATCGATATGATTCCGGAAGAGGAGCAGGCTTCGCTTTGTGAAGATATTGTGAAACGTCTTGATTGGCAGGGGCCAGTATTTACGATTTCTGCGCTTGCCAGGCAAGGGACAGATCAGTTAGTGAACACGATTATGAATTTCATAGAAGCAGGCAAGGCATCTGGTGAGCAAACAAAATAACCGCTCTGCCCTGGTCGCTGGCAAGCGCTGGGTTGTCAAAATTGGTAGCGCATTATTGACGGCGAATGGGCGTGGGCTTGATGAGCCAGCGATCAACGACTGGGTATCCCAGATCGTGGCTTTACGAAAAAGTGGCAAAGAAATTTTGCTTGTGTCATCCGGGGCCGTGGCTGAAGGGATGAGCCGGATGGGCTGGTCGACTCGGCCACCTGAACTTTTCGCTCAGCAAGCGGCAGCAGCTATTGGTCAAACCGGTCTTATCCATGCCTATGAACGTGCATTCCGGGGGCATGACCTGCACACTGCACAAATCTTGCTGACCCATGATGACCTGGCAAACCGGAAGCGTTACCTGAATGCGCGTAGCACGTTGGGCAAGCTATTGTCCTGGGGCGTTGTCCCGATTATTAACGAGAATGACACGGTAGCTTACGATGAATTACGTTTTGGTGATAATGATACGCTAGCCGCAATGGTGGCAAATCTGATCGATGCGGACCTGTTGGTTATCCTGACGGATCAGGCGGGTTTATACGAAGCAGACCCTGCCACAAATCCTGGCGCTCAGCTCTTACAGGAGGTGGTTGCGGGTGATCCAGCGTTAATCGAAATGGCGTCAAGCCGCAGTGGTAGCGGGCTTGGTAGAGGCGGGATGGCGACGAAAGTTCAGGCTGCCAGTCTTGCTGCGCGCTCAGGTGCTGCAACCTGTGTGGTGAGTGGTAAAGAAGCCAATATTTTAAAGAGAGTAGCCGAGGCAGATTCAGTCGGCACCTGTTTCCATCCTGAAAGTGAGCCGCTAGCTGCCCGAAAACAGTGGCTAATGAGCCAGCATAAGGTGCAGGGCAGTGTAGTTCTGGATGCAGGGGCGGTGAAATACCTGCAGCAGGCGGGTTCCAGTTTGCTGTCAGTCGGTGTTATCGATGTTCAGGGCAGGTTTGAGAGAGGCGATCTGATTACCTGTCAGAGTGAGGAAGGGGAAATTATTGCACAGGGTTTCGCCAATTACTCTTCGCAGAATGCGATGAAAATCAAGGGGCAGGCCAGTGAAAAAATTGAGGCTGTTTTGGGTTACGTTGATGAGCCTGAGTTGATTCACCGGAATAATCTGGTGTTGCTATAAAATGACGCAGACGGCTCGTTTTTTCTCACAAAAAAAGCCGGCACGTAGCCGACTTTTTTTGCGGTCTATCAAGCGAGTATTACGCCTGCATAGCTTTTACGTGCATATTCAATCGGCTCTTATGGCGGGCAGCTTTATTTTTGTGCATCAACCCTTTGCCTGTCATGCTATCAATCACTGGAACCGCTTTTTTGTAAGCTTCGTTCGCCGCTTCGGTATTACCCGATGCAATAGCTTTAAGAACGTTTTTAATGTGTGTGCGCAACATGGAACGCTGACTTGCACAGTGCAGACGACGTTTATCGTTCTGACGCGCGCGTTTTTTTGCCTGGGCCGAATTCGCCACGATGAAGCTCCTGAACGTAAATCAATAAAAGAGCCGGCAACTATCCTAGTTTCCCCTGCGTTTGTCAATCGTCATTGCGCAGGTTTTCGTCGATGAGTGGCAAGCTGGTCAAAAATACGGCAGTGGTTGGGGGGATGACCCTCGTTTCACGCGGTTTGGGGCTGGTGCGCGATATTGTGTTGGCCCGATTTGGCGTGGGGCCTGCGATGGATGCCTTTTTTGTGGCCTTCAAAATCCCCAACTTCATGCGGCGCTTATTTGCTGAAGGCGCTTTTTCTCAGGCCTTTGTTCCTGTGCTGATGGAGTACAGAACCCAGCGCGACCCGGCTGAAACGCAGGCACTGGTTGACCGGGTGGCCGGGACTTTTCTGGGTGTCCTGAGTCTGATCACGCTTGTGGGTGTTCTGGCAAGTCCACTGATCGTTTTGATTTTTGCTCCGGGCTTTCTCGATGAGCCGCAAAAATATGATTTGACGGCTCATATGTTGCGTTACACCTTCCCTTATCTAATGTTTATGTCATTAGTGGCTTTTGCGGCAGGAGTTTTGAACAGTTATGGGAAATTTGGCGCGGCGGCTTTTACACCGGTCTGGTTAAATGTCGTGCTGATCGGCATGGCGCTGTTCATTTGCCCGCAACTGGACGAGCCGATGCTCGGTCTTGCCTGGGGTGTTCTATTGGCTGGATTTGTGCAGCTTTTGTTTCTGTTGCCAGCACTCTGGTCGATTCGATTATTGCCTCGGCCACGTTGGGGGCTACGCGACCCGGGTGTGCGCAAGATCATGCGCCTGATGGTGCCAGGCATCATCGGCAGCTCAGTCGCGCAAATCAATTTGTTGTTCGATACTTTACTGGCTTCTTTTCTGATTACCGGTAGTGTGAGCTGGCTTTATTTTGCGGACAGGCTGGTTGAATTTCCTCTGGGGATTTTTGGTATTGCGCTGGCAACGGTCATTTTGCCCCTATTGTCACGGCAGCATGCCGCTGGCGAGGCGGCGGTCTTTTCCAGGACACTGGACTCAGGATTGCGCTGGGTTGTCCTGATTGCTGTGCCGGCCATGGTTGGGTTGATGTTGCTGGCGCAGCCAATGATCACCACGCTCTTTCAATACGATGGTTTTGCTGAGCAGGATGTGAGGATGGCTAGTCTCGCGCTGGTGGCATATGCGGCTGGATTGCCAGGGTTTATGCTGGTCAAGATTCTCGCCCCCGCTTTTTATTCACGTCAGGACACGAAAACCCCAGTGAAAATTGCTGTGAGAGCCATGATCGCAAATATGATTCTCAATGTGATTTTTGTGCTGCCTATGGTGTTTATGGATGTTTCAGGCGCCCATGCGGGCCTGGCGCTGGCAACCTCAATGGCCAGCTTTTTAAATGCACTCTGGTTATACAGACGTCTCAAAGTCGATGCGGTTTATCAGCCTGGTGCGGGCTGGCAGCGGCTTTTGCTACAGTTGCTGGTTGCAACCGCGGTGATGGCAATCGTCCTGCTATACGGGATTCCGCCATTAACCGACTGGTTACAAATGCCTGCGAGTTCACGTATTTTCAATCTTCTTCTTTGGGTGACCATGGGTATTGTCTGTTATCTTGCGACATTAAGGTTGGTGGGGCTGAAGCTTTCAGTTTTCTGGTCGCCCACCCGGTCTGCATGACAAAGCTGGCTACTTCGTTATAATCCATTTTTTGACGGGCAAATGAAATACAATCGATGCAACTGATTCGTGGACTGCACAATATAAATGCTGAGCATCGTGGCTGTGTGGCGACGATAGGAACCTTTGATGGTGTGCATCTGGGGCATAAGGCCGTACTCAATCAGCTGGCAGAACATGCAAAGCGATTGAATTTACCGGCGGTTGTTATTACGTTTGAGCCGACGCCGCAGGAGTTTTTCACACCAGAAACTGCGCCTGCCCGTTTGAGCCGCCTGCGTGAAAAGCTGGAAACTTTTCAGCAGTCGCAGGTGGATTATGTGCTCTGCCTGCGCTTCGATGACGGTTTAGCTTCGCTGGATGCTGATGAATTTGTTGGTCGGGTTCTAGTGAATGGATTGCAGATACGCTATCTGGTTGTGGGGGATGATTTCCGTTTTGGGCGTGAGCGCAAGGGTGATTTCGATCAGCTAATTGCCGCTGGCAAGATGCATGATTTTCCAGTTGAAAATACAGCAACCCTTTATCATGATGAACAACGGGTGAGTAGCACGCGAGTTCGGCAGGCCTTGCAGGAAGGTGACATGACACTCGCCAGTGACTTGCTAGGCAGGCCATACACTATCAGCGGTCGAGTAAAGTTGGGCCAACAACGCGGGCGCAGCATCGGTTTTCCTACTGCAAATATCGCATTACATCGCAATAGAATGCCGCTGCAAGGTGTGTTTGCAGTCGCTGTTCATGGTCTGGAAGACTGGTCGTTGCCTGGTGTTGCGAACCTGGGAACTCGACCTACAGTTGATGGGGTCGAGTCTATTCTGGAGGCGCACATTTTTGATTTTGACCGCGAAATTTATGGTCAGCATATTCAGGTTGAATTTGTGACTAAAATACGCGAAGAGAAAAAGTTTGAATCCTTTGATGCGCTGAAGCAGCAAATTCAAATGGACGCACTGGCGGCGAGAGATCATTTTAGCCGTCTTATCGATAGTAAACTTGTTTAATTAAACCGAGCTGAAAATACTTGTGACTGATTATAAAAAAACATTGAACCTGCCCAAAACTGCGTTCCCCATGAAAGCCAACCTGGCGAACCGAGAGCCTGAAATCCTTAAACGCTGGGATGCCATGGACCTCTATGGAAAAATGCGACAGGCGGGTGAAGGTCGGCCGCGTTTTGTGCTGCATGATGGACCGCCCTATGCCAATGGTGATATTCATATTGGGCATGCGGTTAACAAAATCCTGAAAGATGTGATTGTTAAAAGTAAAGCCATGAGTGGCTATGATGCCCCTTATGTTCCGGGGTGGGATTGTCACGGTTTGCCGATTGAGTTGAACGTTGAAAAGAAAGTCGGGAAGGTGGGAAAGAAAGTCGATGCGCCGACATTCCGCAATAAATGTCGGGAGTATGCAAAGCGACAGGTCGATGGCCAACGCAAGGATTTTGTTCGGCTGGGCGTTCTGGCTGAATGGGATAAACCGTATCTGACGATGGACTTTGATACCGAAGCCAACATTATTCGGGCGCTAGGTAAAATCGCCGATAATGGTCATCTCGATCAGGGGTTTAAGCCGGTGCACTGGTGTACTGACTGTGGTTCGGCCCTGGCCGAAGCCGAGGTCGAGTACGAAGACCGTCAATCGCCAGCGATTGATGTTCGCTTTGCGGTGAATGATGATGAGGCCATTTTTGCACGTTGTCACCACGTTGAAGATCATAAGGGTGAAGGTCCGTTGTCCGTCGTGATCTGGACAACCACGCCGTGGACCTTACCAGCTAACCGTGCGGTCTGTTTAAACCCAGAGCTGGAATACGCAGTGGTTCAGGCCGAGCTGGAACACGGTCATGAGCGCTTGATTATGAGTGAAGCTTTATTAAAAGATGCGATGATTCGTTATGACTGCGAAGATTACCGAGTCATTGCTTATTGTCAGGGCAAGGCGCTTGAAGGAATCAAGCTTTCACACCCTTTTTATGCACGTGAAGTGCCGATTATATTGGGCGATCATGTCACGACTGAAGCAGGTACAGGTGCTGTGCATACGGCACCGGGCCATGGTCAGGACGATTATGTCGTCGGCAATCGTTACGGTCTTGAAATCGATAACCCGGTAGGTCCAAACGGGGTCTTTGTTGAAGGAACGCCGCTCCTGGAAGGGCAGCATGTGTTTAAGGCAAATGATTCAGTGATCGACATTCTAAAAGCCAAAGCGGCGCTGGTTCATGTGCAGGCGATC
>JAZGER010000196.1:0-5355 GCA_036478835.1 Gammaproteobacteria bacterium
GAAAAACAACCCTGAAGGGTAAAAAGATCTGTATAGATGGCGATGAAAAAAACGTATCCGTGCTCGGCTGCGCCTATTTCACGCCAGTTTACTCCATCCCCGGTACAGGCACGCTAAAGATTAATGCACTGGGCGGCGATCAAAAAGCAAAAAAAACCCAATGCGGTGGCAAGCCGGTATTGCTTAAAGGCAGTAATTTCACCGCTAAATTTGAGGTGCAAAACCCTGCCGAGAAACCACCCAGCGCACCGGGCGAACCACCTACACCGGATGCCAGCCTCCAATACACGGGCAGCGGTACTTTTATAAGTACCAATACCCAATGGAAAGGAACCTGATAACGCCATGAGTAATCATCCAGACAGTCTCAAAGTAAAGACATTCCGCGACGGAGTCAGTCAGGACAAGCGCCTGCTACCCGCATTGAAGCCAGATTTCGTAGCCGCCGATGAACGCACCAGTGAAGATCTTCTGCACTTTGCCCAGCAACTGGCAAGTGAACTTCGCTATTTCGATGAAAATAACCAGGCAAATGGCGACTGGTCGTCTTTTTTTGCCGGTGATGTTCAGAATATTGTTAATTTTCTGCAACATCCCGAACGTTTTGCTGAATATAATGCAGCAGGTCAATTGAAGCAACCACATCAGGTACTGTTTCTAACCTTTCTACGCCTGTTACGTCACCCTCAACAGCAATTTCGCGAGCTAACCCAACGCCACCTCGATTACCTGTATAAACGAGTCCTGCGCCTGACCGAAAAAGCAGAAACGGCTGATCGGGTTCATGCTACCTTTGAACTGGCGCAGGGTGAAACCGAACACCGTCTGCCACAAGGCACACTGCTTAATGCCGGACAGGACAGTGAAGGTGTTGACCTGCATTACGCAACCGATGATGAGATTATCGTCAACCGGGCGCAAGTAGCAGCTATTAAAACTCTGCATGTCGCTGAACAATACATTGATCTGCGTACCATTCATTTACGGGGTGATCGTAACGATGAAGCCTTTGAACAAATGCTGCGCTGGGCGCTGGGTCAACCGCAGCAAGGAAATCCATTAGCCAGTCTAACAGGAACTGCTGGCGAACCAGCGGCTGATATTAACAGTCTTAAAGCTCTCTATGAACGGATCAAAGATCAATCAGAGACGGAGCTGTCAGAAACAGACAAAACCACTATTCTTAGCCAGTTATTTTTTGTTACTGTGGAAGATTTTGTTTACTGTTTGCGCATCCATAGTCGGGAAATGGACGCCCGACTGGCGGGTGCTAGCGATCAACCTCCAGGCGAAGAAGAATGGACACAGGTCTATCAGCGTGTGGAACGCGCCTATCGTAAAAAGATCAACTGGGAACGGCGTCAGGCACTCAAACAAGCACATCAGGATTCTGACCTCGATGATCAGGCGGGTTTTGCTCAAATGTTGACTTTGGCTCTGGGTCACCCCAATCCCGGTGATTCACTGGTAGAAATGGCCAATGGCGACGATCCGGTAGCAACGCTGTTCGCTACAGATGGAGAGCAACCAGTCAAAGGTTCCAGCGAAGCTCAATACATTAAAGAACAGTTCTATATGAGTCTGGAAGACTTTCTAAAAATACGCCAGACTTGGAAAACCAATGTAAACAACCGGAGTGCGCTAGACTGGGAAGAAGTTTACCGCCTACTGGAAAAAGCCCAGACCCGAAAACACAATTTCACCTATCCACCTATCGGCCGAACCGAAACTCGCCAGGTTTATGCAACAACTGTGGCAGAGGCTAAACCCGACCAAGCTACTGAACCGCAACGCTTTAAAACCTTTCAGTCCACAGCAGATAACATTACTACTCTGCCCGATATAGCGCAGCCTCAGGCTCCAGGTTTAGCCGTCAGTTCACCCGTACTACATCTGGGTGAAGGCAAACGCACCATCTCTGTTACCCTGGCTTGTCAGTCAGGTACACTGGATCGTACAACATTGATAGAACTGACCGGTTCCAATAGTAACCCCTTTGAAGTTTATTTAAGCAATGCCGAACAATGGCTTAAAGTCCCACAGTCTGCCGTCAGCTTTCAGGTCGGTGACTTTATCCTGGAACAGCCCATGCAGGAATACGACAGCACAAGACTTTCCTTGATCTGCACTGCTAAGAATGGCTTTAACAATAATGACGCAGGGCATTACCTGATTTTTGACGATGGTTTGATCTATCGGATCGACACCATCTTAAGTAGTAATACGGCAAAACTAAGCACCGCAGGCTTCATTCCAGGCGATGGCAGTTTTAAAAAATACGCTTCATTACGGTTTACGGGATCAAGCGTACAAATTAGCAATCCAGCAGTTGTCGATGAAGGCACAGCCATCACCACAGCTAACAATGATAGCTTTGACTCAAGTCATGTCGGACAACACATTCACTTAGCTGATAGTCGTACCTATCTTATTGAAAAAGTTGTCCATGCCCGCAGAGTTAAAGTGCGCTTGTGGGGACAGGTTACTCGCTCTAGCACTAATCGCATATACAGCGATATTGTTTTTCTCAAAAGACCAACAATCCTGCCTGAAATAGTCATCAACCAAATCTCTTTGGCCGCAAATACCAGTACTGTTTTTGATCTGCAAGATAATGGTACTGTGCTGATCCCGGATAATGGTCAGATATTGCGCATCTCAGACGCGAACGGAAGTAAATCTGCCAAAGTTGTTATGATCGGCCGTGTTCCCCTTGCCAAAGTAACCGAAGGAAAAGTTCACCAATATCACGCCGCTGCCGTTTATTCCAATAGCCTGCAATTTCGGGTAACGCTGAATCCAGAATTACCGGCAATCCAGTCTCCTCAAGCAGAAACGGTAGAGAAAAACCTGAACACCACTGATCCGATACTGAAAATACAGTTAAAACCTGTGCCAAATGACAGCGATGACAAAACTGAAGTCAGTATCTACCAACGATTAAAAACCATTCGCTTATCCAAAGTAAGGCTACAGGTTGCGGTGGAAAATGTGCAGGAAATTCAGCTACGCAATGATGATTCAGTGTTCAGCCCGAAAACACCTTTTTTACCTTTCGGCTATACACCCAAAGCCGGATCTGGGCTATACTTTTCCCACTCGGAAATCAGCCTTAAAAAGCTAGACAGTCTGACCCTGAATCTGCAATGGATGGGGCTGCCGGAAAGCTTCAATAGCCATTACTTATCCTACTCTCAAACTGGGATTATCAACGACCCATTCAACAACACGGACTTTCAAGCTAACTTACGGCTATTCAATAATCGTACCTGGACAGAAATTAAAACATCCAAGTCACTTTTTGCAGAACAGAACGGCAAGCTCCAGTCTGCTAACCATATATACTACAAAGACTTCGATATTACCGGTTATAACATCGATACTACTTTAGTCGATGCGGATATCAACGACCCTTTCGAGCAAAACCGCTACTTTAAACTGGAGCTGGAAAACCCTGATTTCGGTCACGATCTTTATCCGCTGGTGATGAACAAAGTAGCCCTGGCTACGTCTAATAGCATCCGCTCTCTGACCGTGTATCCACCTTATACACCGCAAATCAAAACCATTGCTCTGGATTACACCGCCTCGGCCGAGGTTGATTTAACCAAACCCAGTAGCAAGCAACAGGATTGCCGTCTTATTCAACTGCATCCTTTTGGCTACGTTGATTTTCAGGACGCAGAAGGATTTGTAAACAGTGACTACCTGCTGCCCCATCATCAAATCCAGAGTGCCGTGTTTATCGGCATCCGCGATGTACAGCCAGCACAGGATCTTCGTCTTCTGTTCCAACTGATACCTGGCAGCGCCAATGTAGAGCTAGCCAGACCGAGCATCCGTTGGAGCTATTTAGACGCTGATCGCTGGCTAAACTTTAGCAACACCCAGCTGCTAGCTGATAGCACACATGGTTTGCTGGATTCGGGCATTGTGCGTTTAAACCTGCCTATGGTGAACACAGATCAGAACCATTTATTGCCTGGCGACCTTTACTGGTTATGTGCCAGCGTAACAAATAACGCTGCGGCTATTCCCGATATGCTGGATATTAAAACCCAGGCCGTACTCGCAATCTTTCAAGATCAGGACAACGCTGCCGATCATTTAAGCCGGCCTTTACAAGCTGAATCCATTACCGATCTAGTCAGCCGCGACCCAGATATCCAGGCGGTCGGCCAACCCTATAGCTCTTTCGATGGCAAAATGCGTGAGAGCAGTCTCAGCTTTTACACCCGGGTCAGCGAACGTTTACGCCACAAAGGCCGGGCAGTAACAAACTGGGATTATGAACGCCTGACATTGGAGCGCTTTCCGCAACTTTACAAAGTTAAATGCCTGAGCCAGGCCAGCCAGTCGGGACGTGCCAGCGCTGCCAGTGTCACCGTGGTGACTGTGCCCGACATCGCTAACACCGCGCCCTTTTACCCGTTGGAACCCAAAGTACCTCTTTATCTGTTGGAAGAAATTGCCGCCTATTTGCGCCAACAGTGCTCACCCTTTGTCCGTTTAACGGTGAAAAATCCGCGCTATGAGCAAATCAAATATCGCATCGGTATCCGCTTTCATCCGCAGTTCGAGAAAGGCTACTATTTACAACAATTAAATGAAGCACTAAAACGCTTTCTTTCACCCTGGGCCTATGAAGAACAAGCGGACATTCCCTTTGGCAGTTCCATTCACAGTTCTGCGGTTATCCATTTTTTAGAAACCCGGCCTTATGTAGATTATGTTTCCAATCTCAAACTGATTGAACAACTGGCAATTAATGATCAGAGTATGGAACATACTTATTACACCATCAACGAGAGCAATCTGGCTCAGGTACGACAACCCGACGCCATCCTGGTCTCAGCGCCGGAACACATAATCGACTTGATTAGCGGCGAATATTATGATGAAGAAGAATTTGAAGGCATCGGCTATATAATTATTGGCATCGATTTCTTCGTGAGTTGAGGTAATGAAACACTAAATTAAATAATGATGTGCCATAACCTGTTAATACGGTGACAAAAATAACTCGTCATTCCCGAAGTCTTTTATCGGGAATCTATTACTGATCATGGATTCCCGATAAAAGACTTCGGGAATGACGGTTTTTTAATCACTGAAATTACAAAATAATGTTGTAGGTTGGTGCTGAGGTACGAAGCCCAACAATGGCAAGCAGCTATCCTGTTGGGCTTCGTGCCTCAGCGCCAACCTACGGATTATGGATTTGGATTATCTTGATAAAAAAGTAAGTGATTGATTTTAAGAAGATGGAATTAGCTATTATTAATTTAAAGAAAAAGGAGTAACCAACATGGCGAAAAAGACCCGTAACCAATTAAAAGATCTGTTTAAACCCGG
>JAZGER010000197.1:0-17509 GCA_036478835.1 Gammaproteobacteria bacterium
TCGGCATAGTTGGATCGGTGCAATGCTTTTTTAGTGAAACCAATGACGGTATCAATTGGCGCACGTAATACGTATCCATTCATTGGATTCACATGGGGGACGAATTCTGAGCCTTTAACATAAGTGCGACGAATGGCTTCAATTTTGGCGGCAATTTCTGGATCAGGCTGATTGTTATCGACGGTTATACGGTGCGCCTTGAAAGTATAGTCGGCAATTTTATGATCCTTGATGACCAGATTCATTTCTCCGACCATTGTGCCATCCATGCCTTCTTCCACCAGAATGGTGCCGCTCTTTGCTTTCAGCACTTGCCAGGTCTCTTCGTGCATGTCGGAGGATAAAACGACATCTATGCCCGGGTAGGTTTCAACCAGTTCGAGGTTAGCTGCCAGTCCGCGTTCTGAAATCAGGACAAGCAAATCCACCTTTTCTTTATTGCGTAATTTTGGGATAGCAACTTCGAGTTCATGTTCACCGGGTGTGAGATAAAAACCATCCATGACACGCTGACTCACTGCCTGTGGTCCGCGATCTGCAGTTAAGCCGATAATGCCCACCTTTACCCCATTGATTTCCCGAATGATATAAGGCGGTACGACACGTTGGCCGGCGTGTTTGGCGTAAGGCGTTTCCGGGAATTCGTAAAGTGTTGCATAGTACAGATTTGCCGAAAGTGTTTGCCAGTTAAACAGAGGCTTACGGCCTTCAACGACAGCAAAGAGTTCGCGGAAACGCTCGGGGCCATAAACAAAATCCCAGTTCCCAGGAGCGAATGCGTCGATTTCAAACAGATTCAGGACATCTGCCATCGCTTTGCCGCTAGAGTAAAGCGCCTCAGCCGATCCTTGAATTGTATCGCCTGTATTAATGAGCAGGTTATGCGGGTGTTTGCTACGGATCTTTTTAATCTGATCGTAAACATAAGCGAGCCCCCCTGACATGACACCACGATCAGAGTCACCATCACGCATATTTGGGCGAGGAATTAAATGCCCGTGTAAATCACCAATATGGATCAGTGTCAGCTCTCCATCGCCTGCAAAAACAGGTGGAGCAGAACACAGCACCAGTGGAAGCAGTAAGCGGCTAAGAAAACGAGAAGAGGGTATCATGCAGTGAGTCACCGTTATGGGCGGATATACGCCCAGCCCTCATGTTGTTTTTCGACGAGTTCGGCGACACCGGAAGTGACGTAACGAACGTGTTGTAGCATGTCAGAAGGGCGTAACTTCAGGCTGCGCATAGCAATTTCACAGACGACGACACGAACACCTTCAGTTGTCACTTCTTCTACTTTGTCGCCAATAGGGATAGGCGCATAATATTTGAGTGTTTTAGCGCCTTCACCAAAAACGACGATCTCAATTTCAATATTGTCAGGCCCAAACTGATGTTGCAGATTGCGCGCATTATTTAATGCCTTATCCATTTTATCGATGCTGTTTTCGTTCACCTGTAACAAGACACGGTATTTGGTTTGTTCTGCTGCCGTTGCTGTTAGGCTGGTAGCTACCAGTACAATGGTCAGAACCCAGTGTTTAAAAGTCATAATATTTTCCTGTCTAGGCAACATAATGCATGTTGTCTTTACCGATTGCCTTAATTAAACCATTACGTTCAAGCACGGCATCGAGTTTGTGATTGCGTAACCAGAGAATCATACTGCCTCCAGCCAGATTGCGTTTTTGGGCTTCTGTCAGGAGTGTGGTAACGCCTGCGTCGTCCATATTATCAATATGTTCTCCAGCAATTATCAGCGGCATTAATCTGTGGTCTTCTTTTGCAATATCTGCAAAGGCAATTTCGATGCTTTGGGTTGATCCAAAGAAAACGCTGCCAGATAATTGGATAACAGTGGCTTCGTCAATGCCATCAGGAATATATTGGTCTGCTTCGTTTTCAAACAGAACGTCCACTTCAGGTTTTGACACTGTGCGTAAATAAAGGATAACTGAAATGACGATGCCCAACATGACAGCCCATTCCAGTCCACCATAGACTGTAGCAAATAACACGAGAAGAAAAGCTATCCGTGTTTCGCCACGAACAGACAACAGCGTCCGTATGTCTTTGATCTTTATCAGGCCAATTCCAACAAGAAAGAGTATGCCTGCCATAACAGACAAAGGCATGTGGGCAATAACAGGAGAAGCAAAATACACAAGAGCAGCAAGACTGAGAGCTGAAATAATGCCTACCAGAGGTGTCTTCCCACCCATTTCTATATTTGCCGCGCTGCGGTTAAACGATCCGCAGCTTGGATAACAGGAGAAAAAACTACCTACAACATTTGAAAGCCCCTGGCCGATGACCTCCTGGTCAATATTAATGTGCTGGCCAGATTTAACGGCCATTGCGCGTGCAATCACGGCTGATTGCATGAGTCCCAGGAAGGCAATCATGAAACTGCCCATCATCAGACCTTCGGCGGCTTCGTAGAAATCATTTGGGCTAAAACTTGGTGATGAAAGAGGCAATAATTCTAACGACAGGTAGCCCAGCTTATCTATATTGGTGATGCCAAAAAGGAATTCAATCAGCCAGCCTGCAAAGGTACCGACAATGACAGCAATGATGATATAGGGTAGCTTTGGATTAATCTTTTTCAGGAGAATGCCGGTTGCTACTGTCAGAAACCCCAGCGAGGCTGCCCACCAGTTTGCGTCTTTGATGCGGAACAGCATGGTGTACAGGGTGTCTTCAATTGGCTCACCGGGATTCACTGTCAGGCCAAAAAAATTACCGATTTGCTGGACGATGATTATGATCCCGACACCGGTAACAATAGCGACCATGACGGTGTGAGAAAAATAATTAAATAATCCACCCAGTTTAAAAAAACCGAACAGTAATTGTATGACACCTGCCATAAAGGTCAGGGTGAGAGTGAACATAATCCAGTCAGGTGTGCCGACGCTAGAATATGCTCCGACAATCATGGCGACTATCACTGAAAGAGAGGTGTTTGGCCCGGATAATACGTGCCAGGAAGAGCCGAAAAATGCACAAATGAAAACCGGGAAAATGGAAGTATAGAGACCAATTTCTGGTGGCAAGCCTGCCATTGTTGCGAGGGCTATCGCTTGAGGGAGGATAAGAATGCCTGCCGCAATACCGGCAAAAATATCGTTACGTATGGTGGCATTGTCCAGCATACCAAGCCATCCGGTGAATGGCATGATGTTAGTCAGCCAGTCTTGCGTTTTTAGATTGGCAGTTTGGCTATTCTCCACTAGCGGGCTCCTCCGCCACCGGGTTTCATTTCTGTGCGGTTCTTGAAGAAGGAAACGCGTGGGTCATCTGGACGAAAATGAATCCACATATAGGCTGCGATATCGAGTGATTCGTCATCAGTCAATGTATAACCCGATCCGAGTGGCATATTGGCTTTGATAAATTGAGCGGCAGTTTTTACTTTGTTTAAACCTGCGCCTCGGTTAAAAGAATCGGTACCCCACAAAGGAGGAAACATATAACCAACGCCATTTCGATTTTTTTTACCTTCGCCGTTTTCGCCATGACAGACGACGCAGCGGGCTTTATACACAAGCTCGCCATTGAGTTTATCTGGGTCGTGGGTTTTCTTGATGTCGGCAAAGTTTCTACCGGGTAGAGAAACGCCCACAGGGGCACCATGTGATAACCATTTTGAATAGGTGACCAGGGCGTCCATTTCTGGTGCATCAACAGTCGGTGCAATACCATCCAGGCTATATTTGAAACAGCTTTGAATGCGTTGCTGGAACGTGACGACCTTGTTCGCTTTGTTCCTTGATACAGGGTACAGGGGATAGGCTGCCCATAAGGGGGCAGCGTAGGGTTGCCGTCCCTCAGACAAATGACAGCTCACACAGTTGAGGCCATTTCCTGCGTATCGCGGCGCGTATTTTTGGGTGTTTACAAAAATATTGCGACCCCATCGTATAATGTCGCCCGTTTTATCGTCAGGGATATCATCTACCATAGGCGGAACAAAATATTCCCCCGGACTGATAACCGGCACTGTGACCAGATTGGTGGGCAGACTGAGCTGAGGTTCGACCAGTGTTGGGCGGACTTCCAGCGGATCAAAGGGTTCGGCAGAAACAACAGCGGTGAAAAACAGACCGATAACAGAGGCAAGCAGATGATGGGGTTTAATAGTCATAATCTGATTATTTCTCGTTGATGCTGAATGAACGGTTGCTGTAGTAGCGGGCGATATTGATTTTATCGCCATCGGTCAGCAAGTTGGCTGTGTTTTTCATCATGGCGAGATGGTCATTGTCGCGCTGACCGTTTTGCCATTTATTAATCTGACTGATCAGATACTGGGGTGGCTGTCCTGCTAATGGGGGGAAATGCTCACCAAAGCCTTCGCCATCGGGTCCGTGGCAAGCTTCACAGCGGGGCATTAAATATTCAGGTTTGCCACGTAGCGCTAGTTCCTGTCCGCGTTCGAGAGACTGGAAATCGACGGGTTCCGGGTTGGCTACAAAAGCCAGGCTACCGTAATAGTTGGATACGTTTTCAATCTCGTCATCCGTTAGTTGTTGTGCAATCGCGTTCATGATGGGATCAAAACGAATGCCAGGTGAGTAAATAGTTAAATCTTTATAGATGCCCGGCGTTTTTTCGTAATCACGAGATATAGGGTCTACTTTTACCCCAACATCCAGTGGGTCACGCGCGAAATCATGTAACTGTTTGGCAATGTATTTTGGATGGAGTCCCGCCAGCCGAGGGTAACCCAGTTCAAAGTTGCCTTCACCGTTTGCACCATGGCAACTGGCGCACGCTGCAATCGTATCGCGACCACCTGTTGCAAGTGCCTTGCCTTTTGACGCGGCGACCATATTGACTTCAACGCGGTAGTTGTCAGGTTTATGGCTATGCAGATAGGCTGCACCCGCAGCAACCACCAGCAGGAAAGCAAAGATTAGTCGACGAGCACGAGAATCTAGCCACGTATCTTTTTCCGTCATCGTAAGAGTCCTGGTTTAACTAAGGAGCCAGAAGCGCCCTAACTGTTAAGAGAATTATTTCGACGTTGCAGGCGCATCTAACGGGCCAGCACCGCCATCAGGTTCTTCGCTGTAGCGCAGGTGTAGCGCCTCGAACAGGTACATGCCGACAGCCATTGACATAATAAAGGTGAGCGGTGTGCCATCGCCTGAGATAGACGATACCAGCGCAGGTCCGGGGCATAAGCCAATCAATCCCCAGCCGATGCCAAAGATAATGGCGCCACCGATCAGTCGAGAATCGAGGTCCGTGCGAGTAGGCAATTGAAAGCGTTCACCAAAGAAAGCTGTTGTGCGCCGCATGATTAGTTTTTGACCGATAAAGAAAGTCACCACTGCACTGACCAGAACGACCGCCAGGCTGGGATCCCAGTTGCCCATCACGTCAAGAAACCCAATCACTTTTTCAGGTTGTGTCATGCCTGCGATACCCAGGCCCAGTGAAAAAATAATGCCGGCCAGGAAAATCATTATCAGTGGTAGCATTAGATGTTACCGCCGACGAGCTGGTTAAAGGCAGTTGCTGTGATGATGCCGGCAATCATAAAGGTTAATGAGGCGGCGATTGAACGCGGCGCCAGACGCCCGATCCCACACACACCATGGCCGCTGGTGCAGCCATTGCCCAGACGAGCGCCAAAGCCAACGAGAAAACCTGCGAGAACGATAATGGCAGTCGATCGAGTGACTGTAAATTCAAGGGAAGAGGGCAGGTAGCGTTGTAATAAGAAGCCGCCGAAAATCAGCCCGAGGACAAAGATAGTGCGCCACAGAGTGTCACCGCGTTTTGCGTGCAGTAATCCGCCAAATATACCGCTGATACCGGCAATTCGCGCGTTAAAAAACAGCATTGATAGTGCGGCAAGCCCAATTAACACGCCGCCAATCAGCGCTTCCACTGGCGTGAAATTTTCCATGAAACCCCTCCCGTCAAAGAGTATTTTTTTGATTCTTTCTATACGTCAGTCGTTTAACTGAGCAGAGGCGGATCATACGGTGTAAATTGCCTGGAATCAAGGAAGTTTGCAATTATAAGCTATTAGTTAAGTCATAAGTAATTGATTAATATAGTATATAAGACTATAAGTATAGTTTAAAATAATAATTATTAGATATTTGTATATGGGGAGTAATGAGAGAGATTTTTTCAAGAGGAGTAGAAAAATTTCCCCCTGTGTTTCCTGGCAGATAAGATAAGGCCAGGAGTTAGAATTTAATTGGTACTATGATGCAAGGTTGTTATCTGGGATGGTGCACATAAATGCAGAATAATATTCAGGCCTGGATGGCAAATACTGATGAGCTGGTGGACTCGCAGCAACTCAAAAAGTTTCTGGGCATCCTTTCTGATGATGAGCGAGGACGGTATACACGCTTTAAATTTGATCGGGATCGATACATTTTCCTGATCTCACATACGCTTTTGCGACTGGCGTTGTCTCAGCATCATGGAGAGCAGCCGCCTGAAAGTTGGCAGTTTCGAACAAACCATTATGGTCGTCCTGAACTGGGCGGCGTTATGTCGGATTCCGGTATACGATTTAACTTATCGCATACTCACGGGCTGGCGGCATGTGTCGTGACCCAGTCGATCGAATGCGGTATAGATGTTGAGAATCTACAGCGGACAAATAACCTTTTGCAGATAGCGAAAAAAATGTTTTCAGAAAATGAAGTGCGCAAGCTCCGGGCGCTGAGTGATGACAAGCAACGTGAAGCGTTTTTAGTCTACTGGACATTAAAAGAAGCGTATGTAAAAGCGCGTGGTATTGGGTTGTCGTTACCGACTCAGAAGATAGAATTTGATATAGAAAATCGCGATAACATTACAGTTCAGTTTGGCCATCAATTACAAGACCAGGCTCTAGACTGGCATTTCATTGTGAAGCAACCTGCATCATCGCATAGTCTTGCACTTGCGTTAAAAATCCCCACGTCTGAAACTGTTGAAATCGCTTACCACAAAATTAGCCCTGCTGATTTTATGGAGAGGTTATAAGTCGTCTGGCTTACCCCGTTTTATCTGATACCTCAACGAAACCCATATCTTCCAGGATGGTGTAGCTGGCAGGTAATACCAGTAATGTCAGGAAAGTGGATGCAATCATTCCGAACACGACACTGGCAACCAGCGGAATCAGAATTTGTGCCTGTAAACTGGTTTCCAGTAAGAGAGGGAACATACCTGCTATGGTGGTTATCGAGGTAAGAAAGATAGCCCGAAAGCGATCTCTGATGGCCTGACCAGCAGCATCGTGTAAAGGCATTCCTTCTCGGCTATGTATCTTTACATATTCAACCAGGAGAATAGAGTCGTTAACTACTATACCGGCCAGAGAAACGAATCCAATCATGCTGGGCAAGGTAAAATCTAGCCCCATAATTATATGCCCCCATATAACGCCAATCAGCGCTAATGGGATATTGATTAAAACGATCAGAGGTTCCCGATAGTTTCTGAATGTCAGGCTCAATAGTAAGAAAACACCAGCGATTCCAGCGAGAAACCCACTGAGAACTGATGTGTTAGTTTCACCAGCATTTTTCACTTCCCCTTCCAGGCTGAACGTCAGCCCGGGATATTTCTTTTGTAATTGCGGGAGGAAACGCACTCGAGTGTCTTTGATGACATCTCCGGTATTTGATATTTTGCTATCTATATCTCCGGAGATCGTAATCGTGCGCCGATGATTGATGCGTACGATTCGAGAGAATTCTCGAACTTCTTTTATCTCGGCAATGGCTGCCAGTGGAATAGCCACGCCCTGACTGGAAAAAACAGTCAGTGTTTCAAAATCATTTAGTGCATTGTTGGGTTTGCTGTCCAGCTTGACATTAATTTCGTAAGCTTCTCGACCCTGATAAACATCACTGACTTTAACACCCTGATAGGCGGCACGTAACTGGATTGAAATTTGTTGAGCATTTAGCCCCATGCTTAGTGCGCCCGGGTAAAGACTGATGCTGAACTGAGGTTTTCCTGGACGCAGGTCATCCATGACGTTTGAGATGCCAGGGTAACCATTTAGCCAGTTTTGCAATTCCCAGGAAGCGTTAGATAATTGGCTCAGATCCTGACCTTGCAGGCGTATGGATATTGGTTGACCTGCAGGCCCAAAGGTCGGCTCCTTATACTGTATAGAGACGGCATCGGGTATTGCTGGTGTTGCTTCTCGCCACAAGCGTCGCAGATCATGCAGAGAGGTGTTGCGTATTTCCGCTTTCAGCAAATCCAGACTGATAGTGGCCAGATGGACTCCAGATTCACCCGCGTCCACATTGCTGCTATAGGACACCTTTATATTTCGGATTAATTTTTCGTTATCTTCAGGCAATAATTGATCAACTGATGTTTGCAAGCTTGTCAGTAGAGTCGAAACAACCTCTTCGGTACGTGAAAAACTCGTACCCTGAAGCATAATAATGCGCGCATCAAGAATATTCCCTTCAAGATCCGGGAATGATTTAAATTTCAGGAACCCGGCCGGGATCAGGCTAATTGATATGATAAACAGGGCAATGGCACTACCCAGAACACTATATCGATAGCGAATTGCCAGATCACCGATAGACCCCACACGATCCCTCAAACGCTCAAAACCTGCGTCAAAAGAGGCTCGCCAGCCCGCTGGTTTCTGATCATGGTGCAGTTCGAGTGAATGCTTTAAATGGTGTGGGAGAATGAGAAAAGCTTCTACAAGACTTATGGTGAGAACGCTGAGTAAAACGACAGGTAAGACTCCCATGATCTGACCCATACCTCCCTTTAAAAAAAGCAGGCTACCAAAGAGAATTGCCGATGTCGCAAATGACGAGAAAACTCCGCGAGCAACTTTACTGATGCCATCGACAGACGCCTGTAACGGGTTTTTATTCTTACGGTATTCTGATTCGATACTTTCAGAAATCACAATGGCATCATCCATGAGTATGCCGATCGCCATGAGCAGGGCAATCATGGAGATCATGTTAATGCTGATACCGAAGACACTCATTACAACTAGTCCGCCGATGAAGGAGATCGGCAATCCAAGAGCAACCCAAAAAGTGTAACGCCAGCTAAAAAATAATAATAGAGACAGACTGGCAAGCAGTAGCCCCTGCCAGCCGTTACTCAGTAGCAGGTTTAGTCGGTCCTGTACAATAGACGCTGTATCCTGAGTGATGATCAGGCGAGTAGTTGCAGGTAGTTGTCTGTTTTCATCCTCAACAAATTGTTTGACTGCATTAAACACCGTGAGGGTATCATCAGTGATGTTCTTTTTGATTGACAGGACTGCAGCCGGTTTGCCATTCAGATCTGTACGCATCTCTTCATCGGTAAAATCGTCCACAATAGTTGCGATGTCACCAAGGCGTAACTGTGCACCATTTGCGTTATCCAGAATGACTAGGTCCGATAGTCCGTTTGCCGTTCGACGCTGGTTGATAAAGCGTATCTGGTAAGTGCGCTCGTTTGTTTCCAGTTCACCCGCCGGCAAATCCAGCGACTGGCTTTTGATAAGGGTTGCGATATCGTCAATGCTTAATTGATATTGACGCAAGCTTTCAGGCTTAATCAATACGCTAAGCTGGTGAGTTGAAAAACCTGTTACAGTGACGATAGGGACTTCAGGTAAGGACAGCAGGCGTTCACGATAATGTTCAGCCAATGCTTTCAACTCAGGTTGTTTCAGGTCAGCATTGATTGCTACACTAAGGACTGGTTCGGTTCGGCCGAGTTCTTCAACTACCGGTTCTTCGGCATTATCAGGGAAGTCCGTAATACTGTCCACCCCAGCCTGTACATCGGCGAGAAATTGTTGAATATTACCCGCCTCCTGCATATCCAGCGTTAAGACGCCAATATTGTCGCGGGCTTCACAGCGTTGCTCATCCATGAAGCTGATGCCATCGGTCGCATCTTCAAGGCGGTTACAAATCCCTTCTTCTACCTCTCCCGGACTCGCACCTGGATAGGTTACAGTGACCTGTATTTTATTGGTCGATATTTCGGGGAATGTTTCCTTGTTTAATGTGGGTAGAACAAGCAGACCGGCTATGACAATGATAAACATCAGGATGTTGGCTGCAGTCTGGTGATTAGCGAAATAACGAATCATAATTATTTTTGTCCGTTGACTTTTTCAACGAGACTGTCTTCATGATGGTCAGCAATGACCGGCGATAATGGCATGCCATCGATAACGGGCACCATATCATTAATAACAATTCGGTCACCTGCTTCCAGACCCTTTTTAACAACTGCCAGGTTGCCCTGATGAAGCTGAACATCAACAGCCTTGATCTTCAGGCGGTTGTCTTTATCAACCGTATAAACTCGCCCATGATGTATGGCTTTACGTGGGATCACTATCGCATCGCTTGCTGGTGCAATGAGTTCTACAGCCGTAAACATTCCTTTTAGTAAGGGGGGGCGGCGGCCAGGGATGACTTTCTCATAGGGATGATCGACACCGACAATAATTCCAAGGGTGCGGCGCGTCGGGTCCACTGATTCACTTAGACGTAAAACCCGTGCATCCCACCAGGCATCAGGCATATCGCCAACCAGTTTTACGCGGGCCGTTAAATTTAGCGTAGAGAGAATGGAGTGAGTGTCATCCAGAGTTTTGCCTTCAAGATGTGCAACCAGAGAACGCATGTGAATAATGGGTAACTGTGCATTGATTTCCACTCCATCGACATCCAGCGCTTCAAATATCCTCGACCCTATATTTACGAATTGACCTTTTTCGATTGACACTTCACCAATACGGGCGGCGAAGGGCAGCGTGATCTCCGTTCGGCCTAAAGTCGCTTTTTGACCTTTTACCTGTTCTTCTGCTCGAGTAATCAGTGATTGAGAGGTGGCTTTCCGACTGGTAAAGCTATTCAATTGCCCCTGTAATTCGGAAACCTGTTGTTGCAGTTGTATGACTGCTTGCTCTTCTGTATCCAGTGTTGAACGCGCGATAAGTTTACGTTCCCAAACGCTACGGATACGATCGAGTTCCTTTTCTCCTACGAGTAAATTTTCTTTTGCGAGCTTCAGTAAGCGGCGAGTTGATGCCTGCTCCACCTGTAGTTGTTTGAGCGCAGACTGATTAGCCGACAGATCGGCTTCGGTTTGTCTTAAGGAGATTTCATAATCCTGAGGGTCAATTCGAGCAACTACAGTGCCAGCAGCCAGGCTGCTGCCCTGTTTCAGATCTGGGTGGAGGTAGCTTATCTTTCCACTGACTTCCGCCTGTATGGAGAGTGTGACCGTGGGTTCGACTGTGCCGTAAGCGGTCACTTTTGTATTAAAAGGTGTGCGTTGGATCTGAATGATCTCAACAGGCTTACTCGGCATCTCTGTACCGGCGTGTTCCAGTGGTGCTCGCCCTTTTACCAACATCGCAGCAACGAGAATTCCGAGTCCAATAAGTGCAAATAAAATTAAAGGGTTCTGCAGGAATTTTTTCATAAGCCAATCACTCAATGAGTTGACGGCTTATTGTAATCTAATTCGTGGCAGCCTGGATAGGTGACCATCAGTGGCGGCGCTAATTATGTAGCAGCTCACACCATGTGCCATAAAAAAAGCCTGCGGCAAGAAACTTGCAGCAGGCTTTAAAACAACACGGTAGGTTTTACTTTTTATTGCGTTCAGCAGCTTCCTTAATGACGACTTCTGCGACACTGTTAGGGCAGGGCAGATAGTGTGAAAATTCCATAGAGAACTGACCACGACCGGAAGTCATCGTACGCAAATCACCAATATAGCCAAACATCTCGCTCAGTGGCGCATCTGCTTTAACGCGAACACCCGTGACACCAGCTTCCTGTGATTTAATCATACCGCGACGCCGGTTAAGGTCACCGATCACATCACCGACATGGTCTTCAGGTGTGAACACATCCACTTTCATAATAGGCTCGATCAGTTGTGGCGATGCTTTGGGGATCGACTGACGATAAGCGCCTCTAGCGGCAATTTCGAAGGCAACTGCGGATGAATCCACCGCATGGAAGGCACCGTCATTCAAAGTAATCTTGATGTCGAGTAATGGATAGGCCGCCAGGACGCCTTCGTGCATACAGGACCTGAAGCCCTTTTCAATAGCTGGCCAGAACTCTCTGGGTACGTTACCCCCGGTCACTTTCGATTCGAATTCATAGCCACTGCCAACTTCACCAGGCTCGATGGTGTAATCAATTTTACCAAACTGACCAGAACCACCCGACTGTTTCTTGTGTGTGTAAGAATCTTCAATGCGTTGCGTAATGGTTTCACGATAGGCAACCTGCGGTTTGCCGACTTGAACATCGACACCGTGCGTTCTTTTCAGAATATCAATCTTGATATCCAGATGTAGCTCGCCCATTCCCTTAAGAATAGTTTCGCCACTGTCTTCATCCGT
Source organism: Gammaproteobacteria bacterium (assembly GCA_036478835.1). Classification (GTDB taxonomy): domain Bacteria; phylum Pseudomonadota; class Gammaproteobacteria; order DSM-19610; family DSM-19610; genus JAZGER01. The sequence goes on from JAZGER010000197.1 coordinate 12,392, forward strand.
GCCGACATGGAAAGAAGGATCTTCCTGAACCATCTTGTTCAGTGCGATACCCATTTTTTCAGAGCCGCCCTTGTCCTTCGGTGAGATAGCGATTGAAATAACAGGATCAGGGAACACCATTGGTTCCAGTGTCGCCGGGTTTTTAGGGTCACACAGTGTGTGACCCGTTTGCACGTTCTTCATACCGATTACAGCAACAATATCGCCTGCCTGAGCAGAATCAAGCTCTTCACGAGAGTCGGCATGCATTTCAACGATACGACCGATTCTTTCGGTTTTACCTGTGAAAGTGTTTAACACCGTCATGCCTTTTTCCAGACGGCCAGAGTAGACGCGAATGAAAGTGAGTGCGCCGAAACGGTCATCCATAATTTTGAAGGCCAGTGCGCGTAACGGTTTGTCAGGATCAACAATCGCAAACTCACCCGTTTCGTTGCCTTCCATGTCGACTTCTGGTTGTGGTTTGACTTCAAAAGGGTTGGGCAAGTAATCCACAACAGCATCCAGTATTAATTGAACGCCTTTGTTCTTGAACGCAGAGCCACAGTAGGTCGGGAAAAAGTCTAGCGCAATGGTGCCTTTGCGTATGCATTGTTTAATGGTATCTATATCAGGCTCTTCACCTTCGATATATTTTTCCATGGCATCATCGTCCTGATCAATGACGGCTTCGATCAGTTCTTCACGGTATTTTTCAACGTCATCAAGCATATCAGCTGGTGGATCAGTGATTTCGTACTTCATTGGATCGCCAGAATCATCCCAGACCCAGGCTTTTCGAGTGATCAGATCGACAACACCGGAGAAGTCATCTTCGGTACCAATAGGCAGAACCATGATCACTGGATTTGCACCCAGAACGTCTTTAACCTGTTTAACAACACGATAAAAATCTGCACCCAGGCGGTCCATTTTGTTCACGAAAATAATACGCGACACAGCGGATTCGTTGGCATAACGCCAGTTGGTTTCTGACTGAGGCTCAACACCACCTGACCCACAAAATACGCCAACGCCACCGTCCAGCACTTTCAGGGAACGATATACTTCAATAGTGAAATCCACGTGACCAGGCGTATCGATGATATTCAACCGGTGGTCATTCCAGGTACAGCTGGTTGCTGCTGATTGAATCGTAATCCCGCGCTCCTGCTCCTGATCCATGAAATCAGTGGTCGCAGCACCATCATGTACTTCGCCAATCTTGTGAATCTTGCCGGTTAGTTTAAGGATACGTTCAGTGGTCGTGGTCTTACCTGCGTCCACATGCGCGAATATGCCGATATTTCGGTACTGAGAAAGGTCTGTCATGTCTGTACTCTGGTTTTGTAAAGTGTCAAATTCAATGAAAGGCAGTTAATGATGCGCATCAAGGGCGTAGTTTCAGTAACGAGAACAACGGCAAATCTTAATGGAATAGAAACCATAAGAAAGGCCACAGCATTATCCAGCCTGGAAAAACGACGCATTTTAACCTAAAACGGGCGATTGATGGGTACTTATTTACAGTAAATTTTCTCTGCAAGGTTTTTCAGGCCTCATTTCGTATGGAAATGGGGCTGGTATCACCCGTCAGAACGCACGATTGAACCTGTTTTTTCCATCCATAACAGGTGCTATTTAGACAGGGTTCTTATCAATAAGCTGTCAAATATCTGACAAATGGCTGGTCTGGCCGCGGAATACTGCCTGATATCGCTATGATTACCGCTGGTTAGGCCTTGTTTTTGTTAAAATTCGGCGGTCATTCTGTGAAATTACTTTTTGGTTCGGTTATTGCTTCCAATTACCCATGACGGGTTTATGTCTATCAACGGGACGGGTAAAGGTACATGACAAATAAAATAGAGGGGCTGATTTACGAAACAGCGGAGACACTGGACGAGGCAGCAACGGTTTATGAAGCGGCAGAGCTGATGGCAGAAGGCAATCTGGGTTTTGTTCTGGTTACCCGACGGGAAAAGATCATTGGTCTGTTTACAGAGCGGGATATGATCAATCGGGTTATCGGCTTGCGAAGAGACCCTGGAGAAACCTTGCTAGGGGATATTTGTACACGCAATCTGGTTTCTATCAACGCCGATGCCTCCTGTGAAAATGCGATAAAGATGATGGGGGCAAACAAGTGCCGTCGTCTGTTGGTGTACAGGAATGATATCTTCCAGGGGTTAGTCTCCTTGCCCCAGGTCGCTCAGGCTATGGCAACAGGGGGGCGAAGTGATCTGGCTGTCAACCTGGTGTTTGCCGCTTCACTGTCAGTTATTATCGGCGCTATTATTCTGCTAACGTCTCACTTACCAGATGTCATGAACCTGGCAGAAAAAACAATGTAAGCGTCTTAACGAAAATACACTGGTCGATTGCATGTTGATTTTTTGATGGCGCCTGAAGGCGTCATTTTTGTAATATATGAACTGAACTTATCGTATCCATTAGGAGCGTAGCTAATGACAGACATACCGTTAGAGGAAGTAGCGGAAGAATTTATTGTGTTCAGAGAGGCATTTAAAACGGTGCTGTTATCGACTGCGACAATAACGGCCGTACCAGAATTGAGCTACGCACCTTATGTGCGCGATCAAGATGGGTCGTATTATATCTATATCAGTGCATTGGCAGCGCATACCGGCAATATCCAGAATAATCCACAGGTTGCTTTACTGTTTATCGAAAATGAAACGAACACGAAAAATCTTTTTGCAAGACGTAGATTAAGTTACCAGTGTGAAGCCACACATGTGGAGAGGGGTACAGAGCAGTGGGAGACAGTGCTGGATAAATTTTCAAACGAGTTTGGGAACATTATGAGTGTGCTTCGCGGTCTGATGGATTTCAGTTTATACCGACTTGACCCCAGGCAAGGCACGTATGTGCGTGGTTTTAGTCAAGCCTACCAGCTGACGGGTGACAACATGAATGAGCTGCAGCATATCAACCCGTCCAGAGGCTAATTTAATGAGCAACGTAAAGGTTAGAAGCTTCCAGGCGAGTGACGAAGAGGCTATACGCGCGTTAGCGGCTGCACTTTATCGCTACCAGTTTCCATCCGCTTCAGGGTATGAAATGCATCACCCGGAAATTTTACAGCACTACTCTGGGATACACGAAATCCACAAAAACAAAGGCTGTGTTCTGTGTGCGATAGTCAAGGATAAAATTGCAGGTTTTGTTTGCCTGCAAGGCCCAATAAAGCCCGGCAAAGAGCAGGGCAAAGAGCATTATGTCTTCATGTCCGATTTATACGTTGAAGAAACATCGCGTAACCAGGGTGTCGGAAGCGTCTTAATGCAAGCATCAGAGGCCTGGGCAAAAGGAAAGGGCTGTAGCAAGATGGCATTAAAAGTCATGGCAGAAAATGATGGCGCGGTTCGATTTTATGAGCGTAACCAGTACCAGTCGCGGTTTGTCGTGATGGATAAAACGTTGGGGTAAAGTCATAGTGATGCAATAGCATTCAGCTGACTGCGAACCGCATTCCCGCCCCGGTTGGTATAATGCTAATAACATTACCGGCGTAATTTTTAATTACGGGCTATTATACGGCGACTGCTGTTTGAACAGTCAAAAACGTCATTTATACAGCAGGCCTGCGTTAAAATTGTCACCGCTTTGATGCAGAATCATTAATATGATGATTGTCAGCAGGATAGGAACAAAAACATGCAAGCGAATATTCGGTGTTGTACGGCATTAGCCGTAAAGTTCACCCAGGCTGGGAATTATACGGCTTGTTGGCGTTCACTAAGTAGTTAGGTTTTAAATTAAGGTAAGAGCATTGAAGAAAACACTAATCGTTTTGGTGGCATCTGCGCTTACAGTTTCTATGTTTTTAGCTATACAGCAAGGTTTTAACTCGTGGCTGAAAGAAGAAACAAGAGAAGAGATCATGGCGCAAGGTTCATGCGATTCCCCAGTTATGAGAGGTGTCAAGCACACTAACGAGGAAATTTGTGCCCTTGAATTGATAAAAGAGCGATGTGGAGAGCTTGATCAATGTTTTGTGGATTGCTATACAAGTGGCGAAGGTGTTGATATTGCGGGTGGTTGCGCACACATTTGTAATTACGGCTGGCGAATAGATTGGCAATCACCTAAAGGTACAAAAGAATGCTACGGAGAGCCAGGTGAAAAAACATAACAAATCGTCCGAGACCGGCGCGGGAAAGTTTTGCGGTGCTTCGTGGTGAGTTTCTAGGCTGCGCGGCTCGACTCAAACGTTACGCGTCACAGACTAAGCGGGAAACATGGATTACATGCACCCAATATGGAAGAAACATTTTTATGCAATCATGATTCTTATCGGAATTATGTTTTTATGGGGCTGGATTTTTCCGATAGGAGTGCTGTTTAAGATATATTTTGTTATTCTCTGGTTTTACGGTGCGCTGTTCTTTTTGGGGTCGGGTTTCGGAGTCGGCCCCATGAGCCATGTGGATCGAGCAAGAAGAAAAAAAGTATCAAGAGCTAAACAGCCTTGGGAAAGAAACGATGAATAAAACGTCTAAAGGTGAAAGTTCTCTATGATGAAGCAATTCAATAAAAGATTTAAAGGGGTATCAACATGTCTAGATATATAATCATTTACTTAGGTGGCGAGCAGCCAGCTAATCCTGATGAAGCAAAGCAACATATGGACAAGTATAGAGAGTGGTTAGTCTCACTAGGCGATGCAGTTGTTAGTGCGTTAAACCCACTGAAAGATACCCATGTAATAAATGCTGAAGGCAGTGCCACGCCAGGGAGTTCAACCGCGATGTCGGGTTTTACTATTATTGAAGCAAATTCTATAGAGGTGGTTTTGGAGATGTCTAAAACCTGCCCATTCCTTGAAATTGGTGGGACACTGGAGGTTTCTGAATTAATGCAGATAGGCTAAGGCTGAAGATTATTGAATGCAGATTATCAATGCATTGAAAGAGCGTCGAAGCCGCTCGGCAGCTAGCAGGCCTTGCCGCGAGGGAAGTTTCATCTGAGTCATCGGAAGATTGCTACCACTCAATTCTAGCAGGTGCATTTGTTATAATTAACGTTCGCTAAAAAGTGCAAGATCCGGTTGTATAAATTATTTAAAAAATTCCTTGCAATATTATTGTAAGACTATTATTGTTTTTCTTGTTG
>JAZGER010000198.1:0-2795 GCA_036478835.1 Gammaproteobacteria bacterium
TCAAAATACCAGATATCCGGGCTATCGCATAAGGTATAAACCGCTAGAACAGGGCTCCCAGAGGGCAGATTGGACGGCCGACCACATAAAGCCTCTTTGTTCGACGCAATTTTCGCATAGCCACTCACTTTAGTCGCCTGAGCATTCAATATATTCGACAGGCCGATAGTGAAATCGGTCACCGAATTCTGATTGGGGTCAATCATTGTAGGTAGAGCAACGGCCTGATATTTTTCACCCGGTTCAAACGTAACACTACCATCCCGTCCCCTGTAATCAACACCGCTTACAGCGCGGCCATCAACTACATTAAAATCAAGGGTCACCCGATTTTGATAGGCCGCCGATAGCTCCAATGTGAAAATAACATCATCGCCAGAATTTACGATCACATCATTAATCGACAACTCAGGCTCCAGATCATCGTCGATAATAGTAATCACGGCTTCGCCGGTTTCAATTTCAGCATTGACCGCTGCAGATAACACGAGAGAAAGGGATTCTTCACTTTCAATATCATTATCACCAAGCAACGCGATATCGATGATTTGTGCCGTCTGGTTCGCTGCAAAGACAATAACGCCAGATTGGGCTACGAAATCAGCCCCTTCCGTAGCCGACCCCGCTACCAGCGAATAGGCCACTGTCACCTCATTCGGGTAGGGTTCCGAAAGGTTGACGCTCACCTGTGCTGCATCCATTTCCAACGTCGTCACATCCTGAACAGACACTTTCGGCAACACAACAGGAATCGGATTAAAGACCGTTTCTATACGGCCACTTTCCAGCACTTTATAAATTGTATTACTGGCAAGGTTATCAAATGACTGCACCTTACCCGATGGCCATTCAATGGACAGACTCAACACTGCCGCATCTGCAAGACCAAAATGTAATCGTTGATGGTTCTGACTCCACCGGTGATAACCGCCATTTTGCTCACGCAGCTGAGTTTTATTGTTAGCCGTCACATACACTTTCGCACCGATTCCATCACGGTTCGTATGCCCTTCACCCATACCTTCAAGGTCTATTTCAACCCAGTGATTACTATTTCCTGCATTCCTGAATAATTCATGCTTACCGCCGCTTCCCAGAGGACGCATTAACAGGCCATTCGTCACAAATAAATCGAGGAATCCATCCGCATCGTAGTCTGCTACTGTGACACTCTCTGCCACGCCAGCTCCACTGCCCAGGCCTTTACCCAGCGATCCAGTCGCACCGCCCGCATTGGCAACCCTGACAAATTTTGCATTTCCCAGGTTTTCATATAAAACATTGGCAACATTTTCAGGGCCATTTCTGCAAGCCATATACACATCGATATCCGTATCGTTATCGAAATCACCACTAGCCACACTCACACAGGTTTCTTCGATGAAGCCCGAGCCATTTTTAACGATCTGGAATTTTCCCGGGTTATTTAAAACAAGCATAGGCTTCATCGGCTTATCGCCTCCGCCTGCATTGATCATTTTCAGCTGTGAAACGGCGTCTACAGCATCGATCATAAAGTAACCACGCATATCAGAGCCTGGCTGCATAATGATTGACCATTCACTCTTTGCATTGTTATAGCCTATATATAAGCCTCTGGCTGCTATTTTTGGCATGCCCTGCGCCTGCGAAGGACTGACAGTGAATCTTTTCGATGATGGATGTTGACCTGCTGCCCCAAGAAAAATATTTGATCCTGAGCGAATCAGATGAACGGACGAGTTGACAGTAATAGAACCGGTACTCTTGAAGGAAAACCCTCGCTTACTGTTGTATCCGCTATCAAGCCAGGCCTCTACTCGACGAGGATTGACGACAGTTGCTTTATTCGGCCGCATGCGCCCACGTGTCACCACCATATCGTTCAACAAGTCACCATTAAAATCCCCAATAGCGGTGTCATTAACGTTATAAACAATTGGGAAGCGCTTCGTGATATCCGTAAAGGGCCGCGTGGTGACATCATAGGCTTTCTGAGGGAAAGCCCCTTCTCGACCGCACAGAAAATCCAGACGGCCATCATCATTAGTGTCTATCAACAAACCATAATTATTAAAGTTTGTACAGTGAAGACCCGACGATGTGTCGCGAATAAATGAGCCAGGATTGGTCGCATCCTGCTGATACATGTAGTAACCATCCGTGGGTATTGCCATATCCAGCAATCCATCGTTGGTATAGTCAAACCAGATACCCATTCGACCACGGTGGTCATCAAATAGATTCCTTTCACGAGAAACCAGATTCAATTGATTATTTTCGTTTAGCAACAACTGCGCTTCGACATTTTCACTTGCGGCGCCAAACAAATCCTGATCGCCATCATTGTCAAAATCTGCCCAGGTAAAACCGTGCGTATCATCATCAGGGCGACTCCGCCAGACATTAGAAGCATCGACGTTTGCCACTTGACCAGAGAAAGTTCCATCCCCTGCGTTCAAATAGAAACCAGCAACTTCTCGGTGATTACTCAGCACCAGGTCCGGGTAACCGTCTGCATTAAAGTCGCCCCAGGATGACCCCCAGGACTCGCCGGTACCAAAGGGGCCGGAGCTATCTGTCACATTTGAGAATTGAATTTGGGCCATCGCAAGCTGAGCCTGAAATAAAAGACAACTACCCGCTAGCGCAATTTTAAAAATAGACATATGATGACAACTCCGCAGCTCTGTATACTCAGAGCTTAACTGTAAATTTAAGCAAGCAGATAAATCTTGGCTTGCATACAAAAAAAAGCCGTTATTTATTTCTTCGAAAGACTCTTCCGGCAGCTACAGTACACTAACGATCAACTC
>JAZGER010000199.1:0-8562 GCA_036478835.1 Gammaproteobacteria bacterium
TTTTCAAAAAGTAACGTTAGATGACTGCAGCCTGTTCCTGATCAGCGACAGGTTGAAAACCCACTCGCCAATAAGGGCGGTTCTATGCAGCAGCCTCTATATGTATGAGAGATCATATCCAGGGTCAAGTACCCCCCTCCAACCTGGATGGCGCAGAATCATTACAGGCTCAGTAATTCATATGAAATTTGAGAATCGCCTTAGAAGCAATATCAGATTCTTTAATATCGAAGAACTTCATCGCACCAAGTGATAAAGTCACGCCATATCTTTCTGATATCCAATAAGTGCTGGATAGTGGTTTGTAAATTAAAAATTTTCGGCTACTGTTTTGAGAATCGCAAAACTTCAGACTTCTGATCAATAAAAAACTGGACGTGTCTTAGATAATTCATTCCTAGTAAACCATCGACAGATGGCTCGCCTGCAATCTCCAAAACACCCACTTCTATATCGTTCACTTGCCATTCACCGATTCGTAACGAATCTATTGTATACACTGGCGCCTGAACTGATCCATTCGCTGTATTAAAGGAAGTTAGCTTTCCTTCATCAGAATAACTCGTGCGCAATTGTGAAAACATGGCAGGTGTGAAAATTGTTAGTGAGGCCCCCGTATCAATGAGCAAATCCACAGAATACGATTGATTGACGAGGGCATTCACAACAAAGTGTTGCCCACGTCTTTTCAGGGGAACATTCCCTACCCAGCCCACACTGTCTTCATTCACAGTCTGATCTATTTGGAGCTCTCGGAGCATTTCGCGTGCCTGACTACCAATCAATGGATCCTGACTGACCAATGCCAACGAAGAACGGGCAGACGCTTTATCATCATTGAATAGCTGCATAGTGGCAAGTTTAATAAAGTGAGGAGAATAATCAGGCTCCATCCTTGTCAGGTAATTGTATAACTCCAGTAATTGATAATTTTTATTTGCCAGACGTAATTTCTCTTCATACTGATTAACTATAGTACGAATTTTGCTTATAATCCTTGCGATCTCTTCCACATTCAACGCATACCCTTTAGCCTCATATAAAATATCAAGCGCTTCTATATATTGCCCAGAAGAACTTCTCAACATCGAAAGCAGTTGCAAAGCGGTAAAATCCCTGTGATCTTCATCTAGTAAGACATATACAAGAGATTCAGCATAAGCAAACTGCCCTCGATCGATCACCTGGTTAATTTGACTAATAACCCGTGAATGGGCAGCCTGCTGAAAATTATCATCACGCATATTCGATAACTGTGAATAGGAAGCAATAACAGTCTTACTATCCTGGGTAATTAACGCACCGTTGAGCGCCTGATAAAGCGCATCGGCTTCACCGGTAAAACTAGCAACTGATTCATTGGGTTTAGCAGGCGCATCTAAAATCACTAACTGATTTTCCAGTGACTGCTCCTCAAAATGATCGCGGAAAAGCCACCCGGATAGTATCCCAGCAAACAAGACTATTACGCTTATTGAAAATGTCCGCATTTAAAAAACACTCGCTGTAATTTTCTGTCTCTAGATCAAAAGCGACAGGTGACTAGATATCATATCGGTTATAATAACGCGATGAGTCGATATAAACAGCCTGCAACCATTATTGCTCTCGGTACGCCGAGATGAAATCATTTATCTGGCCGTTATCAGCCCTTGCTTTAGTCGCTTTCCTGTTCATCCTTTATTTAACTGGCAGCTTTAACTCCCATAACAAAATTTTCCATACTGAGGTACCACCCAGGACCATTAGCTATACACCCGCGCAGGAGTTAATACTTCAGATTAGCAAACCGAGTGAACACTTCAATCATATGGAAAGTGACTTAAAAGCATCCGTCGGTCGGATAAGCGATCTCGAAGATGAAATCCAGAAATTACATCAGCGCATTACCCAACTAGAAGAAAGAGAAGGCACTATTCAATTACAAAAAGTCTCTCAGTTCCCGGAGCATATCGTCCCACCTGACGAGGTTAAAAACAGGGTGAATGGCCTGAGTAAAGCGGCGCTATTGCAGGCGGGCGTAAGCGAGGTAATTGCTATGGATATCATGCAGCATCATAACGAAACAGAAATGCAAAAGCTTGAACTGCGTGACAATGCGATTCGTAATGACTATCTGAACACACCAAAATACTATCAGGCATTGAGAGCCATTGATGACAGCTTTAAAACGCTCCACAACGAGATAGGTGATCGCGCTTACGATCATGTGCTTTACGCTACGGGTCGTAACAATCGCGTAAAAGTTTTATCAGTGATTCCAAATTCCCCTTCTGATCTGGCAGGCCTCAATAAAAACGACATCATTCTTCAATATTCAGATAAGGCAGTTTTTAATCCTGAAGAGTTAAGAAACAGTACCACGCAAGGGCATCGAGGAGAATATACCAATATTACCCTGTTACGTAATGGAACGCCCTTAACGCTCATGGTTCCTCGTGGGCCGCTGGGTATTCGGCTGAACCCGACTCGCTTGAACCCTCAGGTTATCGGCCCACGATAGATTTTTTGTCTACTGACTGTCTGTGCAATCAACCACCGGTGATAAATACGGGAGTAAACTCGCTTCAATAGCCGTTTTAACGACTGCCGAGGGTAAACTGTCCTGATAGGGCAATGAATTATAGGTATTCCAGAACAAAAATTGTTTGCCATCCTGTCTGTTCTGACGAACCGCCTGAATCAGGGCAGCGAGACATTTACCCGTATATACATGTTCAAGCCTAATATCTTCAGTCGATTGCATTAAAGTGATAGCCTGCTCACATTCCTGTGTTGTGTGTGCATAGCCTGCACCCAGATACTCATCAACAATAACAATGTCTGACTCAATTAACCTTAAAACGGGAAGTGATCCTATATGTTTCTTCAGATACGCATGGCAACGTTTAACCAAATGAAAAACACCTGAAGAACTGATTTTGGAACTTGGGTATATTTTAACGCCGACCACATTTGCAGTGAGTCCTGCCAACTCTATTCCCAGCAAAAGGCCTGCAATAGTCCCTAATGATCCTGCAGGTAGATAAATCTCATCTGGCGCTATGCTACTGCCCGATTCAATCTGTGCAGCCAGTTCGAATGCTGCACTAACGTAACCCAGGCAACCAAGTAAAGAGGAGCCACCAGGGGGAATAAAATAAGGTATCTTTTTATCCGTATAGACCTGTTTCAACCATTTAACAGGCAGCTTCCACAATAGATAATAATCCTTTGGCATAAAAAACAGCGTGGCACCCAATGCCTGCGAAGATAATAAATTTGGACGCTCCCGTTCACCCAGCGGTCTATTGGCAAGACCAAGCAAGGGATGCAACCCTAGCTGATTACAATATACAGCAGTCGCTAACGTGTGATGACTACCCAAAGCACCTAGCGTCAGAACAGTCTTTGCCTTTTTCTGTAACGCCTCAGCCAATAAAAACTCGAGCTTGCGTGGTTTATTTCCACCATAGGGTTGCCCACATAAATCATCACGTTTAATCCATACATTTTCGGTTCCCAATGCATTCCCAAGATTTTCCAGTGGTTGTACTGGCGTCGGGCCACAGGTCAAAGAAACCCAGGGTATGGTTAACTGTAATTCAGGAAATCGCTCGAACAGGGCTGGTTTTTTTACTCGTGGGAGCATTGTCACGGTGTCTCTATAAGATAAACTAGAATTGTATTAGACAAAATAGTAGTAGCGCATTATTTACACGCTACAAAGTTAATCCACAACAGTTGCTATTATTATTCCCTGCTCAAACCAGGTTGATAAATATTGCAAACTCATCATACCTGCCTGTTCTTCCTTATGCCATTGGAGCAAAGATTCACACATTGAGGCAAATGAATGCCCTTCAAGTCCCAGCGAAAGTATGGCGAACTCATCTTCTTCAAGCTTGCGAAATTCAGATAGCCGATCAATACCTCGCCACAACAACCAATGGCCATTGTCATCATTTATTGCCGTCGGTGGCGTCCGTTTATCCTTTAATGCCTTCCAGATTTCCACACAATTCCAGCCAGACACAAATAATTCGGTACTGGGGTGGAAACGAAATGTAATATCAGGCCAGTCCTCAGGCGGTATTTTCTGCAACGTAGAAAATGGTATTCGATCGGCTTCACTGGCATCAAACACATCCAGCAACCTGCGCTCGAATAATGCTAACTCACTAATAACCGGATACTGGTTAAAGGTTTCCACCGCCTGTAGAAACCCTGGCAACTGATTCCCAAAATGGCGAAGAGAGGTGTAAGTTGACGGATAGTTATCGATAAAATCAGCAGCCATTCGATCAAATAGTTCATCTCCAAGATAGAGGCCAAGAATTTCGTGATCAGTTTCCAGCGCCTGCGATAAACGAATATGATAGGCATTTTTATAGATATTAAGGCGGACCTCTATTGAAACATTGCCCTGATCAACAACTGAGGATTCCAATGAATTACTCTCACCCGTCAAATAATCAATGAACCGGCTTTGCAAATCAATCAGAGTCGGCATAACGCGCCATAACCTCGGGCAAATGCCCCATCGCAATTTTTTTCGCCCGGATTAATTCATCAAACAACTCTTCGAATTCGGGGATATTATCATCCCGCTCAATCATTGTACTCACCGCACCAAAACGCTTAAGCGCAACTGCATAGAGCGCCCAAACCGGATCTACAATTGGATGATCATGCGTATCTATCAGGTAATCACCACAGTCTGTATGTCCTGCCAGATGAAACTGGCGCACACGACTGACGGGTATTCCCTGAATATAGTCATCAGCAAGAAAACCATGATTACGCGCACTGACATAAATATTATTGATATCGAGAAGAATAAGGCAGTCCGCCTCATTGGCAATCTCTGCCAGAAACTCCCATTCAGTTAGTTCGGATTCTTTATAGGTAAGATAGCTGGAGACATTTTCCAGTAAAATTTGCCGGCCCAGAAAATCCTGCACACGCTTTACACGTTCAATAACATGCCTCAATGTTTCTTTGTTATACGGTAATGGCAGTAAATCGTGACTGTTTATGTTCCCGCAGGAAGTAAAACATAAATGATCGGAAATCCACTCAGGCTGAACCTCATTGGCTAATACTTTGAGTTTTCTGAGATAGTCCATATTCAGTGCGTTAGTGCTGCCAATAGACAGGGATACGCCATGCATTACCATCGGGTAATGCTCGCGAATTTTCTGTAAATAATATTTTGGTTTGCCACCAGCAACCATAAAGTTGTCCGAAAGCACCTCAAACCAGTCAACCGGCGGCCGGTGTTTCAAAACGTATTCAAAATGCGGCACTCGGAGCCCTAAACCGAAGCCAAGAAAAGAGTTTTCAGCCATAGCTATCTATCAAAAATGAAAAGACACCGATACATTTGAGGTATCAGTGCCTTTTGTTACAAAGAGGCTAATAGCAAAAACTAGCCCTGCTTTCCACCAATGTCGCCACAGGCCTTTGCCGGCATTGAAACAAAGCCCATGCCTTTGCAGCTCGCATGACCCGCACAGGCATTAGATGCCGTTTTGCAATCATTGTGGCCACCGCATTTATTCACGCCATTACAATGAATTAAATCTGCTTTGGCAACAGACCCTTTATAGCTATCGCTTACCGTGCCACCAACATCGTCACAGGCCTTTGAAGGCATGGCCACAAAGCCCTTACCTTTACAGCTTGCATGACCCGCACAGGCATTAGATGCCGTTTTACAGTCATTATGGCCACCGCAGGCGTTCACTCCCGAGCAATGAACTAGATCAGTTGATGCACCGGCTGATGACACTTTTTTTTCTGCAGAAGCGGGGTTCATCGACTGACAACCACTTAAAAGTCCTGCAGCAGCTACCGCAATAGCAACACCTTTAGTTACTGACTTTATATCCTGTTTCTTCATCATTTTCTCCAATGCTATTTGAGTGTAATTACTTCCTGGTTACCCTTTCGTAAACTACGACAGAGTTATAACACGAATATCACGAGCACATATTATTGGTAGAATCTTAAATGAGGCCTTCACACGATGCAAAAATAAGAATCAAACCGTGAAGACACCAGAAAGGAATAAGAATAACCGGCAGACTTGACTCGTTACAACACACAGCTTTGTTTTATTACCCATTGCTTTAGTGAAAAACAATCTTCGGTATTTTTTACAAAAAAAACCCCGCAATAATTTGCAGGGTTTTTTGCAGACAAATAAAGTGCTTAAGCTTGCACGTTAACTGCCTGAGGGCCTTTCGGTCCATCTTCAACATCAAAAGTCACTTCCTGACCTTCATTCAATGTGCGAAAACCATCGCTTGCAATTGCAGAGAAATGAACAAAAACATCCTTACTTCCATCTGTAGGAGAAATAAAGCCGAAGCCCTTGGATTCGTTAAACCATTTAACGGTTCCTGTTGCCATGATAACTACCTCATAAAAATTAAAAATTAAAACACGTTACACATCATGCACGGTCATTAGAGGGAGATAACTTCCAACAAAAACCAGGATAGAACGTAGCGCATATGGAGTGTAACCGGTTTTCAACCAAGAACACCACATATATGTATAATATGGGCTCGAAATCAGGATTTCAAGGTCTATTAGCCAACTAATTGTCGTGAAATCGCAGATTTTTCTGTCCTGGCCACGTATACTCGCACAGAAATCAAGCCTGCCTCTCTACCGGCAACGACTCAACTACTTTACCCCGGGAATAAAACACATTGCTAACCACTGCAAATATCACCATGCAATTTGGTGCAAAACCATTATTTGAAAATGTTTCTGTTAAATTCGGTGACCGCAATCGTTATGGCCTTATCGGCGCAAACGGCTGCGGAAAATCCACCTTTATGAAAATCCTCGGAAACGACCTGGAACCCTCCTCTGGAAGTGTATCGAAGGATCCACAGGAACGCATAGGTAAGCTCAAACAGGATCAGTTTGCCTATGAAGAGTTTACCGTCATTGATACGGTCATCATGGGCCATGAGGAACTATGGTCGATTAAGTCCGAACGGGATGCTATTTACGCTAACCCGGATATGTCAGATGAAGATGGAATCCGCGCTGCACACCTTGAATCTGAATTCGCGGAAATGGATGGCTACACGGCTGAAGCAAGAGCGGGTGAATTACTCCTCGGCGTTGGTATAGCCATTGAGCAACACAATGGACTGATGAGCGAAGTTGCCCCAGGCTGGAAATTGCGTGTTCTGCTCGCTCAAGCCCTGTTTTCAGACCCTGATATTTTGTTGCTTGATGAGCCAACCAATAATCTGGATATCAATGCTATCCGCTGGTTAGAAGGCATATTAAACGAACGTAACTGCACCATGATTATTATTTCTCACGACCGCCACTTCCTCAATAGTGTCTGTACTCATATGGCTGATCTGGATTATGGTGAGATTCGTATGTACCCGGGCTCATACGACGAGTATATGATCGCATCGACACAGGTAAGCGAACGCCTGCAGGCTGAAAATGCAAAGAAAAAGGCTCAGATAGCCGAACTTAAAACATTTGTCAGCCGATTTTCTGCCAATGCTTCAAAATCAAAGCAGGCAACGTCTCGCGCCAAACAGATTGATAAAATCAAGCTGGAAGAAATGAAACCCTCCAGCCGCCAAAACCCTTACATTCAATTCGAACAGGATAAGAAATTACACCGACTGGCTGTTGAAGTTGAAAGCCTGGCTAAGTCTTATGACGAAGAACTGTTTTCCGGACTCAATCTGACAGTTCAGGTGGGTGAACGTATTGCCATAATTGGCCCGAATGGTATCGGTAAAACAACGCTTCTCAAATGCCTTGCACGGGACATTGACGCATCCGCCGGTACCGTTAAATGGTCCGAAAATGCAGAAATTGGCTATTACGCTCAGGACCATGCCGGTGACTTCGAAGACCCTAAAACACTTTACGACTGGATGGATCAGTGGGGCAAGGAAAACGACGATGAGCAGATTATTCGTGGCACTCTTGGCCGGCTGCTGTTTTCACAGGATGATATTAAAAAAACTGTCAATGTTATTTCCGGTGGAGAACAGGGGCGGATGTTATTTGGCAAACTCATGCTACAACGCAATAACATTATGTTAATGGATGAGCCAACCAACCATCTCGACATGGAGTCGATAGAATCGCTCAATCTGGCGCTGGATAACTACCCGGGTACATTAATATTTGTTAGCCATGACCGTGAGTTTGTATCGTCGCTTGCTTCCAGAATCATTGAGCTTACTCCATCAGGAATCGTTGATTTCCATGGGTCATATGAAGACTACCTGAGAACCCAGGAAGTCGAGCAAAACAAATCCCGGAAGGCGAATTAAGGCTACTTTCGTAAAGGGTGGTCTTTAGGAAGCGTTTTAGACACCCAGATAGCCAGGCGGTGTCGCATAGATTTCTGAGAAACCTGATCCTCTGGCAACGGCATTATCACCTTGTCGTGCACCAGCAATCGATAAATATATTCGATTTTCTCAGCCGCAGAATCAGTCGCTTCAAATTCAACGACACCACGATCTTCTCCATACTTAACGCCTGCGCGTATCGCTTCCTTAATCAGTTCAGCCTCAT
>JAZGER010000200.1:0-3748 GCA_036478835.1 Gammaproteobacteria bacterium
CATTATATAAGCAACTTCGTGCAGCAAACCCAGGGCCATTTAACGGCATGGTGACCTGGAAAGATCAGGCACTATTTAGTTCGTCGCCTGAGCGACTGGTGAGTATGCAGGGCGATGCTGTTGAAACCCGGCCCATCGCCGGGACTCGGCCGCGTAATCCGTCAGCCAGGCTTGATGAAAAACTCTCTTCTGAATTAATGCAGCACCCTAAAGAGCTGGCCGAGCATGTTATGTTAGTCGATCTTGTAAGGAATGATATGGGACGCTTTGCCGTTCCCGGTAGCGTCGAAGTGAATGAGCTGATGGTGCTCGAATCCTATGCAACAGTGCATCATATTGTCTCAAATATTAAAGCCATCCGGCGACCGGAAGTCTCACCCGTCGATGTCATCAGAGCCGTATTCCCTGGTGGTACCATTACGGGATGTCCAAAAGTTCGCTGCATGGAAATCATTGCTGAGCTGGAAAACACCGGACGCGGGCCCTACACAGGCTCTATGGGCTACCTGGACCGTAACGGTAATATGGACTTGAATATTTTGATAAGAACGATCGTCAGGGATAACGATAAAATCAGTTTCCGCGCTGGGGCAGGCATCGTGGCAGACTCCAATCCACAAAAAGAGCTGGATGAAACCCGCGCTAAAGCGAGCGGCATGCTGAATGCTCTGGACATGAGCTAATATGTTACTTGCTTCCATTATCAACGGCATTGACAGCACGCAAAACGATCTTGCTGATCGTGGCTTCCAGTTTGGCGATGGGCTGTTTGAAACGCTGCTTATCGAACAGGGTGTGCCGCGTTTTTTAGAACGGCATTTATCACGCTTGAAAACGGGTTGTCAGCGCATTCATATCTCGCAGGTTCATTTCCCCGCGATTAAAAAAGACATACTGCGGCTATCTAGCGAGCATCCTGACGCCATCTTAAAGGTGATAGTAACGCGCGGCTGTACTGAGCGCGGCTACCTTCACCCGGATAATATACAGCCTACGATTGTGATGCGTGTTTTTGACCGCGTGGAACCGGAAATAGACTATGCGAAGCAGGGCATTTCAGTTCAGCTATGCCATACTCGGCTTTCATTACAACCCCTGCTGGCTGGCATCAAGCATCTGAACAGACTGGAACAGGTGCTGGCGCGGCGAGAATGGGATGCAGGCTGCGCGCAGGAAGGCCTGCTACTCGATACCCGTGATAACGTCATAGAAGCCACCATGAGCAATCTTTTTTATGTTAAAGATGACTGCCTGGTAACGCCCCGTCTTGCAGCATCCGGCGTGGCAGGTATTATGCGATCTGTCATTATAGACATCGCAACATTCCTGAAAATAAATAGCCAGATTGAGCCAATAACTATGGATGAAATAAAAGCTGCGGATGAGGTGTTTCTGAGCAATTCCCTGATAGGGATTTGGCCAGTGACCTATATTCATGAGGTTGCTGAATTTGAGCGGGGAGCAATAACTGATCTGTTGCAAAACACCTTGCGTGACTGGTCGAAAACAGATAAGTCAGACCGCTGGTATTCACAATGATAGCGCGATTATTTCTGTGGTTTACGGCACTTGTTTTTGTATTAGCCGCGTCGGTTGCTGTCTGGTTGTATCGTGACTTTAGCCACTTTACACAACAGGTCTTGACACTTCCTGAAGAGGGTGAAATTTTACATGTAAAAAAAGGGATGACCCTCAGAGCCGTTGCTAACACCCTTGCCGAGAAAGGGATCACTCAGCACCCGCACTACCTGATCTGGCTAGGCCGCAAGCTTAAGCAGGATTCCGGCATCAAGACCGGCGAATTTCAGCTGCAACCAGGGCTGACGCCGATAGATTTACTGGCAACGTTAAACAAAGGGACAGTGATACAGCATGGCATCACCATCATAGAAGGACAGACCTTTAAGAATGTTCTAGCCAGTCTTATCAACAACCCCAAAATTGAATCCACACTCGACGGCTTATCGACTGAGGAAGTGATGACGGCATTAGGCTATGCAGATCAGAAACCAGAAGGGCGATTTCTTGCTGACACCTATTATTATACAAAAGGCACCCCTGACCGGGATTTATTAAAAAGAGCCTACCAGTCAACGGAACAATACCTTGAAAAAGTCTGGCCAGAACGCGCAGCGGACTTACCGCTAGAATCGCCCTATGAAGCGCTGATTCTCGCGTCAATTATTGAAAAAGAAACGGCTATAGCCGATGAACGCCCTCGAATTGCCGGTGTGTTTGTTCGCCGCCTGGTGAAAGGCATGCGACTGGAAACAGATCCGACCGTTATTTATGGTATGGGTGAAGATTACAAAGGCGATATTCGCTATAAGGATCTTCGCACGGATACACCCTTTAATACGTACACGCGAAAAGGCCTCCCGCCCACGCCGATTGCCAGCACGGGTAAAGCGGCGATTGATGCGGCGTTACACCCTGCCGAAGAAGACGTGCTTTTTTTCGTCGCCGAGGGGGGTGGACGGCATTATTTCTCCAAGACCTATGCGGAACATAAAAAAGCCGTTAAACGCTACCTGAACAGAAACAAATGAATACCGAGAAAAAAGGCCTATTTATCACCCTGGAAGGGGGCGAGGGCGCAGGGAAAACGACCAGTCTTGCCTTTTTGAAACGACGCCTTGAAGCAAAAGGTATTCAGGTTCGAGAGACACGCGAACCTGGCGGAACGACTCTGGGCGAACAGATTCGGTCTGTCCTGCTGGATAAGGCTAACACGGCCATGTGCTCAGATACTGAGCTGCTGTTAATGTTTGCTGCGCGTGCCCAGCATCTTCAGCAGGTCGTGTTCCCGGCGTTATCTGCAGGCCAGTGGGTAATTTGCGACCGCTTCACCGATGCCACTTATGCTTATCAGGGCGGTGGTCGAGAGTTACCCGATGAGCGTATTGCGCTACTTGAAACCTGGGTACAGCAGGCATTTCGCCCGGATTATACCCTGCTGTTTGATCTACCGGTTGAGATGGGCCTGACGCGTGCCGGAAAGCGAGGAGAGCTAGACCGGTTTGAGGCGCAGGAAAAAAGTTTTTTTGATCGGGTGAGATCAACCTACCTCACTCGCGCTAAAGAGACGCCTGAACGCTTCAGGTTAATCGACGCCGCTCAGGATATTGCTGGCGTCGAACAACAGATAGCACTTGTGGTGGATGAGATAATCAAATTTAATAGATAACATTAGAATAGATTATTAAACTATTGATATGAATACAATAAATACATGGTTAGAGCCCGCTTTTAAGACCTTCGTGTCCTACGTGCAACAACAAAGACTCCCGCACGCGCTCATCGTCACGGGGCAGCATGGCATCGGAAAATCAGCGCTGGCGAAGACAATAGTGCAATCGGTGCTCTGTCGTGACCGCAATGCAAGCGGCATCGCCTGCGGCCGATGTGATAGCTGCCACCAGCTCCAGGTGGGGACACAGCCCGATTTCATGGATATCCAACCTGAAGAAGCAGGCAAAGAAATTGGGATCGATCAAATTCGGAAAATGTGTGCTGATCTGTCCTTAACCAGCCATTCTGGCGGTTATAAAGTGGCCCATATTCACCCGGCTGACGCGATGAGTGCAAATGCGGCCAACAGTTTACTTAAGACTCTGGAGGAACCGACCGATAATACCTTTGTATTGTTGGAAACTGCAGATGTTTCACGACTGCCTGTCACGGTAAAAAGCCGTTGCCAACAGCTCGTTTGCGTAGCGCCAGACTGGGATCAGTCGATACAATGGCT
>JAZGER010000201.1:0-3479 GCA_036478835.1 Gammaproteobacteria bacterium
ACCCGGGGTAAAAAACGCCTTCGCTGGTTAACCTACTTTGCAGGACGTAAAAAATAATGCCGTATTTTGTTATTGCCACCGGCCAGCCGACTGGCCTGCTGTGGAGAAGTCGCACATGTCACAACTAGCGCTTGTCATCGACCTGAATGTTTGCGTTGGCTGCCATGCCTGCGTGACCAGCTGTAAGGAATGGAACACGTCAGGCTCAGCCGGTTCGTTGTCGGACATGAATCCCTATTCTAACGATCCAACCGGTACCTTTTTCAACCGGGTACAAACGTTTGAAGTGGGCACATACCCCAACACGGAAACGGTGCATTTCCCCAAAAGCTGCCTGCACTGTGAGGACCCGCCCTGTGTGCCTGTCTGCCCGACAGGTGCCAGCTATAAACGAGAGGACGATGGCATTGTCCTGGTGGACTACGACAAATGCATCGGTTGTAAATACTGTTCCTGGGCCTGCCCCTATGGCGTTCGAGAACTCGACGAACACCAGAAAGTGATGAAAAAATGCACCTTATGTGTCGACCGAATTTATGACCAGACACTCCCGGAAAGCGAACGCAAACCGGCCTGTGTGCTGGCATGCCCAACCAGTGCGCGTCTGTTTGGTGATGTCAACGAGCCAGACTCGGATGTGTCTATCGCCATCCGGGAAAATGGTGGCTATCAACTCATGCCCGAATGGGGGACCCAACCCTCTAACCATTATTTACCACGGCGTAAGACACGCATCACGATCCATGAAGATGAACTGGTGCGTGTGGATAATCCGTTGAAAAAAGAACGTCAGCTACCCAAGCCGGATGCGGATACACCCTCCCTTGATGACATTACTAGTTGGTAAACCCTCTATGCCGCCCGTTACAGGCGACTGCTGTTGGTGGAACTTCACGGTTCGCGTAACGCACCAATATCTGCCAGTAACGGGCGGCACCCTTTTTCGCAACACCCACTCCAGGAGTTTGTAACATGCATCCCGCATTTTCGGTGATTTTTCTCACCACGTTAATCGGCGTTGGACAAGGCCTGTTTCTTGCGCTTTATACCGGACAACTGTATTCCGTTATCAAGTTATTACCCACTCAGGACTCGACAAATTTTTATGCCTATGGGAGCCTGATCGCCGTCGGCTTTTTAGCCACTGGCCTGCTTGCGTCGTTCTTTCACCTCGGCCACCCGGAACGCGCATGGCGTTCAGCTACGCAGTGGCGCACGTCCTGGTTATCCCGTGAAGTCATTGTGCTACCCGCCTTCCTGGGGCTTACAGCAATGTATGGGGTACTCCACTACTTTGACTGGAACCCTGTGCTGTTTACTATTCGAAATACGATAGAAGTCAATCTGACCTTACTGGTAGGTGCCGTGAATACCATTTTGGCATTCTTACTCTTTATCTGTACGGGCATGATCTATGCCTGCATTAAATTCCTGCAGGAGTGGGCAACACCACTAACGGTAACAAATTATACCCTGCTCGGCGGTGCATCAGGCTTCACACTGGCAACCGCTTTTGCCGCTTACCACGACACCGGCCTGGTGACATTTTATGGTGGCTGGGCAATCTTTCTGACAGTGCTCGCTTTTATCACTCGAATTGCCTCCCTCCTGCGTAACAGCCGCATCAAATACAAGTCCAGCCTGCAAACGGCTATTGGCGTGCGCCATAACAAAATCGTACAAAAATCCCAGGGATTCATGTCTGGCTCATTCAACACGCGCGAATACTTTCACGGCGCATCAGAAGGTAAATTCAAAAGCATTAAATGGATCTTTCTGGTGCTCGTCTTCCTGGTTCCGGTGATCCTGTTATCCATTGGCCTGAACATGCAAAACCACCTCATACTCGGTGCTGCATTTGCTACGCAATATCTCGGACTACTCTTCGAACGCTGGTTTTTCTTTGCCCAGGCAAATCACCCACAGAACCTTTATTATCAGACTGTGTAGCGTTGTGACAAAAATCAATACCTGGCTCTCGCCACGGAAACACTGAAGGCACGGGATAGCATTAGGAAAAACAAGATTGTGTTCAGAGGTTCTGATTAGAAAATCGCAAATCGTTGGCGTTCTTAACAACACTGGCGGTTCAAAACTAACGATAAGTATTCCATGCCTTCAGTGTTTTCCGTGTCAATTAAACCGGGCACCAAAAAGCAAAAAAAAAGGGCTGAATCAATTCAGCCCTTTTTACTTATTACTCTTTGCTTACGAGTCCAGGCTAGAGTAATAACCAATCAGAATATCAGCGACTTCTGGACGACTGAATTCTTTCGGTGGCGCAATCCCCTTAGCAAGCATTTCACGCACCTTGGTACCTGAAAGCAAAACAAAGTCGTCTTTTTCATGGTCAGGTGCTTCGCGCATCATAACCACTTTATTTAGCTTCTTGGACCAGGCGGTGTGATCGGCACGGAAGATTTCAATATCCAGTGTTCCTTCAGGAATACCATCAAAAATTTCCTGCGCTTCGAATGCACCGTAGTAATCACCCACACCCGCATGATCACGACCAATAATGAAATGAGTGGCTCCCATGTTTTGCCTGAACACCGCATGTAACACCGCTTCGCGTGGGCCTGCATACAACATATCAAAACCGTAACCGGTGACCATCGCCGAATTCGGTGGGAAATACAGCTCGGTCATTTTACGAATCGCTGCATCACGAATATCTGCAGGAATATCGCCTTTCTTTAGCTGACCAAGCAACATGTGAATAACCAGTCCATCACAACCCAGACGATCCATCGCCATGTGGCACAATTCCTCGTGCGCCAGATGCATAGGGTTTCGCGTCTGGAAGGCGACAATTTTCTTCCAGCCATGCTCTGCAATTTCATTTCTGATTTCAACGGCCGTGCGGAAAGTATCGGGGAAATCTGTCTGAAAATAAGAGAAACTCAACACCTGAATCGGGCCAGAGATAGACACCTTGCCCTGGCTATTAAAAGCGTCAACGCCTGGATGATCGCCGTCGGTGGTGCCATAAATTTTTTCAGTAATCAGTTTCATTTCATCGTCAGTCATCGTTTCAATCGACTCAACGGTTTGCACAGCGACTACAGGATTACCAGCAACATGAGGGTCTTTTAACGCAATCCGATCACCTACGCTGATAGAGCCGGCATCGTCAACCAGATTCATCACGGGTGTTGGCCAGAAAAGACCTGATGTCATTGTCATAGTATTTGCTACAGATAGCGCATCGGCTTTGGTCATATACCCCGTGAGCGGGTTGAAGTAACCAGAGCCCAGCATCACCGCATTTGCAGCGGTTGCGGAACTGACGATAATCGAAGGCAGAGACTGCGCTTCTTTGGTTAAGGCTGCATGCTCACTTGTGTCGTAAACAAAAAGTGGGTTTAGCTCACTGGAGCCATGTGGCTTAATCATATTGGTATCCTCACGTAGTTTCGTTTTCAAGCCGAAGCCAGATACTTCGACAAATTATAAAGTCTGGCGACATATCATACAGG
>JAZGER010000202.1:0-6059 GCA_036478835.1 Gammaproteobacteria bacterium
AAGTTTGTTAAACTTCCCCTATGGATATTTCACATATTATCGATTCTCTCAATGATGCCCAGCGCGAAGCGGTCACAGCGTCACCGGAACCGCTGCTGGTGCTTGCGGGTGCAGGTAGCGGAAAAACGCGCGTACTGGTTCACCGCGTTGCCTGGCTGATTCAGATGGAAAATATATCGCCCTACGGCATCCTGGCGGTGACGTTTACCAACAAAGCAGCCGGTGAAATGCGCTCAAGAGTCGAGAAACTGGTGAATATCCCGGCAAGAGGTATGTGGATTGGTACTTTCCACGGGCTTGCACATCGCTTATTACGCGCGCACTGGCAGGATGCGGGCCTGCCGCAGAGCTTTCAAATACTCGATTCCGACGACCAGTTTCGCGTAATCAAGCGCATACTCAAAGCCATGGATCTGGATGATTCACGTTGGCCACCGAGGAAAATTCAGTGGTTTATCAATGCGCGTAAGGATGAAGGCTTGCGACCGCAAAATATTGAACACTGTGACGACCCACATTTACGCGTCCAGCTGGAAATTTATCAGGCCTATGAAGAGACCTGTCAGCGATCTGGGCTGGTTGATTTTGCCGAACTATTATTGAGAGCACATGAAATCTGGCTAAAAAAACCAGATATCCTGGCGCACTATCAGGCGCGATTCCAGCACATTCTGGTGGATGAGTTTCAGGATACCAACACCATTCAATACGCCTGGCTAAGGCTGCTAGCCGGTGACCAGGGCAGAATGACCATCGTGGGAGACGATGATCAATCTATCTACGGTTGGCGAGGCGCGCGTATCGATAATCTACAGCGTTTTACCGTGGATTACCCGGTGGCTCGGACAATTCGCCTGGAGCAAAACTATCGCTCGACAGCGATGATACTAAAAGCCGCTAATGCCCTGATCTCGAATAACGATGGACGTCTGGGAAAAAACCTCTGGACGGCTGGCGAAGAGGGTACACCGATACAACTCTATAGCGCTTTTAATGAACAGGACGAAGCGCGATTTGCAATTGAACGGATTCAGCAAATTGTCGATGAAGGCAGTACACGCAGTGAAATTGCCATTCTCTACCGCTCCAACGCCCAGTCGCGTAGTTTTGAAGAAAGACTACTGCAAGTGGGCATGCCCTATAAGGTTTACGGTGGCTTACGCTTTTTTGATCGACAGGAAGTGAAAGACGCGCTGGCCTATTTGCGCCTGTGTGCAAGTCGGGATAACGATGCCTCATTCGATCGTATCGTTAATCATCCGCCGCGAGGTATCGGTGAAAAGACCCTTGAAATTGTCCGACAACAGGCGCGTGCACAACAGCAAACACTCTGGGAGGCCACCGAGGAAATCCTGGAGCAGAAAAACCTGACGGCACGCGCCTCAAAGGCACTTTCAGGTTTCGTACAAATGATCAATACGCTGGCACAGGTTATCGATGACCTTGCGTTAGGCGAGCAGGTTGATCATGTCATCGCAGACAGCACACTGCGACTTCATTATGAAAAAGAAAAAGGTGAAAAAGGCCAGGCGCGGTTAGAAAATCTGGACGAACTTGTTAACGCTGCGCGTGAATTTGAACAGGTAGAACCCGATGACGAGCTCGATCCCCTGTCGGCTTTTTTATCCAATGCCGCGTTAGAAGCAGGTGAAGGACAGGCTGATGCCTGGGAAGATTGCGTACAATTGATGACGCTGCACTCGGCTAAGGGCCTGGAGTTTGATTTTGTCTTTCTTGCCGGCCTGGAAGAGGGTCTGTTTCCCCACCGCATGTCGATAGAAGAGCCAGGCCGTCTGGAAGAAGAGCGTCGGCTTTGTTACGTTGGTATCACCAGAGCAAAGCAAAGCCTGATTATCAGTTACGCTGAACACAGGCGCATGCATGGCAAGGAAAATTTTGGTGTTCCATCTCGATTTATCAGAGAAATTCCCGGTGACCTGCTTCAGGAAATCCGCCCACGCGTACAAGTGTCGCACCCTGCACATACCCAGCAAGGACGATCTGCCTTCGCCGAAGAAAGCAGTGATTACCGCCTGGGCCAACGTGTTCGTCACGGCAGCTTCGGCGAAGGTGTTGTTCTTAACTACGAAGGCCAGGGCAGTCATGCGCGTGTTCAGGTCAACTTTCACGACGTGGGCGCCAAGTGGCTGGTCGTCGCCTATGCCAATCTGGATATACTCTAAAATCAAATATTTGGCATTCCAGTAGCTATGAAAGCTCCCGAAATACCCATTTCCAGAATACGCCTTAAATTCGACTCGATTTAATCTCTTTACGGCGCTTTTTTCAACTGAAGAGTTTACATGATTGGCCGATATTTCCTTTTGTAGACGAGCACTTATCAAAATATTTGACGATAAGTGACAATTTGCAAGGATACTCGTGGTCCATGGAGAGAAGAAGCATGCATTTATTGCGCGTAATTATTTTACTCAGTTGCTTGTCGCAAGCGGCTGTGGCGGCTGATATTTGGGCAACATTGTTCCTGGATAACCAGGCGCGTGCTGAGCAGGGCGATGCCAATGGGCAGTATGAAACAGGCATTATGTTCCTGAAGGGACAAGGTGTGGCTGCAGATCGTGTGATGGGATTGAACTGGTTGGAAAAATCGGCGTCACAGGGTCACGAAAAAGCAAAGAGAAAGCTCACAAGAGAAAAGAAAAATAGCAATAAATTCAATGGGCTCGTAAAGAAAGCAGAGAATGGTAATGCGGTGTCGCAATACGAAGTCGCCATGATGCTGAACTCCGGTCGAGGCGTAAACCTGGATCAGGAGCAGGCGCTGAACTGGTTTTCAGTGGCCGCTGACCAGGGGCATAAGAAATCTGTCGTCCAGAAGGCGATTATTTTATTCAAGGGCGAAGGCGTTAAGAGAGATCCGAAATATGCGGTCAATTTATTTTTAAGTGTGTCGGATACGGAAGTGGTTGCCCAATATTATCTGGGGGATGCCTATGCAAATGGCGATGGCGTCTCACGTGATCTTGACGCAGCCTGGTCCTGGTATCGGCAAGCTGCAGATGGCGGTTTTGGACGCGCTGAAGGCAAGGCGATTAATGTTGAGGAAGAAATCAACATGGAACGGCAACGTGCCAGTCGGTCAAGGCAGCGCAAGAGTAAGATTACTGCTCCGACGCTTATTTCAGAGCCTGAATCAGCCTCCATTGCGCCTGTTCGGATAACGAAGCCAAAGGTTAAGCGAGTTTCGAAAAACATCAACAAGCCTGTAAAGAAAAGAAAGGTCAAAAAAGCCTTCAAGCCAGTGACAAAGCCTGTGACATCAATAGTCAAACCAATTTCTGTTACCCGAGTGGTCGGAATGAGAGCAAACCAGGGTTATACTCTGGAGCATTTATTAAATAAAAACTGGACCGCCAAAGGGAAATCAACAACGTTTCTGCCTTCATCGCTTAATGACTGTGTACCAAAGGATAAGAAATTAATTTGTCTGAGTCATCAGATAGAAAACCAGCGAGCTGGCAGCATCATCAGGTACAAGGTTAAATCGATCATTTCTAAGGCTTACGGCTCGTCAGACAGGTTTTCTGTCAGCTATAAAAACCTTGTGCTGGATGTCGCACAGTTGGACAAAGACGAATCTGATGGAAATACCAGTGAAGGCTTTCATGTAAAAACAGGATGGACGCGAAAACATGTGGCTGAATGTACTTTTCAAAGCAGTGAAGCGATTCATTGCATTAAAAATGGCATTCATAACATCGATGTTCGCGCGAGGAGTTACTGATATTCCCTTGCTGGTGCCCAGGTCTGTGGGAACGTTATAATCCAGGATATTCAGTTAATTTGTAACATCAGGTTCAGTTGGAATGAAAAAAAGTAGTGATAGTAATGTTTACCCGCCAGTGTATACCGCTCAAAAAAAGGCAGAAGAGAGGCAGGAAAGTGTCAGTCTTGATTCGCCAGACCTTTACCAGAATCGAGAATTAACTCTCCTTAGTTTTAACCAACGTGTTTTAAGTATGGCGAAGGACAGTTCGACGCCATTACTGGAGCGCGTGAAATTTCTCGCCATTGTTTCGAGTAATCTGGATGAGTTTTTTATGAAGCGAATCGGTGGCCTGAAGCAGCAGATTGCTGCAGGTATCCGTACAAAAACCGTTGATGGCATGACGCCAACAGAGCAAGTTTATGCCTGCCAGGAAGTTATACGATCAATTCATGGCGAGCAGGATAAAATATACAAAGAAGTATTCGATCTTTTAAAAGATCAGGATATTTGTCTGAGCTGTTATGATTTGCTGGCGGAAGAAGAAAAAACCCAATTACGCGACTATTTTATAGAGAATATTTTCCCATTATTGACGCCGCTGGCAATGGATCCTGGTCACCCCTTTCCATTTATATCTAACCTCGCACTGAATATGCTGGTGTCTTTGAAGCACCCGGGCGGTAGCGCAACTCAAATCGCCCGTATCAAAGTTCCCGTATCCAAAGATATAGCGCCACGTTTTCTCAGAGTTGGTGACACGAATACATTCGTCATTCTTGAGGATGTAATCAGAAACAATCTGGATTTACTGTTTCCCGGAATGAATATTATTGCCTGCGAATTTTTCAGAGTAACACGCAATGCCATTGTCGAGATGGAGGAAGAAGAAGCAGACGACTTGCTGGCGATGATTGAATCAGAACTGCGCGATCGGCATTTTGCGCCCATTGTCCGGTTGCAGGTTTCGAAAGGAATGGACGTTAAGCGTAAGGGGATGCTGGCAGCAGAATTAGGGCTTGACGAAGCAATCGACGTTTTTGAAGTCGATAGCCTGATGGAGATGCGTGATCTTTTTGAGATTGCGAGTCTGGATTTACCCGAGCTACATGACCCGGTTCACAAACCCATCGACAACACTTACCTTGCCCATGACGCGCGTAATATTTTCCATATTATTCGTGAGCGAGGTTCAATTTTACTCCAGCACCCCTACGAATCTTTCAGCACAAGTGTCGAACGTTTTCTACGAACCGCCAGCGAAGACCCTAAAGTGCTTGCGATCAAGATGACATTGTATCGAACGTCTGACGAAGGCAGCATCATCCAGTCTCTCCTGAAAGCGGCATCGAATGGAAAGCAGGTTGCTGTGCTAGTCGAGTTAAAGGCTCGCTTCGATGAAGCGGTGAATATCCAGTGGGCAAGGCGCCTGGAGCGCGCTGGCGTTCATGTGACCTACGGCGTCGTTGGTTTGAAAACGCACAGTAAGGTCATCCTTGTGGTGCGTAAGGACTACAATGGTTTGCAGCGCTATATTCATATTGGAACAGGAAATTACCACTCGGGAACGGCTCGACTCTATAGCGACCTCGGTTTGCTCACCAACGACAGGGATATTGCTGCGGACCTGACGGAATTATTCAATTACCTGACCGGCTATTCGCCACCACCCAGCTACCGTAAATTATTAACTGCGCCGTATTCTCTCAAGCAGACATTACTGGACAAAATTGATCGGGAAGTTCGCCACTGTGAAGCCGGCAAGAAAGGCATTATCCAGTTTAAGATGAATGCACTGGAAGATGTGGATATTTGCCGTGCTTTGTACCGGGCAGCCAGACACGGCGTCAAGATTGACCTGATCGTTCGGGATACATGCCGGCTTCTGCCCGGACTGCCTGGCCTGAGTGAGAGTATATCGGTGATTAGTGTCGTGGGGCGGTTCCTGGAGCACGCAAGAATTTTCTATTTTTGCAATGATGGCGAAGAAGAATATTTTATTGGGTCAGCAGATCTGATGAAACGTAATCTGGAAAGCCGAGTTGAAGTTGTGGCACCCGTTCTGGATGACAAATTACGCCAGGAGTTGCGGGTTATCATCGATGCTCAGC
This sequence comes from Gammaproteobacteria bacterium, assembly GCA_036478835.1. GTDB lineage: Bacteria > Pseudomonadota > Gammaproteobacteria > DSM-19610 > DSM-19610 > JAZGER01. The sequence goes on from JAZGER010000202.1 coordinate 5,839, forward strand.
TATCAAGCCGAAAAAATGTTTGGGAAATGCATTCCGATGGCAGCTATAGCAAACGAAAAAAAGCCACAGACAAAGAGTCTCGCAGCTCACAGCAGACGTTTATCGAATTAGCCCAGAAACGAAAGGCAGCAGCGGCTAAACATAAACAAACAAAATTGCGAGAAAAATTGCTCGTTCATTTCCATAAGAAGTTAAAGAAAATATAATAAAAACAATGTATT
>JAZGER010000203.1:0-2124 GCA_036478835.1 Gammaproteobacteria bacterium
TGACTGCAATGTATATATCGTCCGCATCCAGTGTTTTGTTTTACGGCCTCGCAACATCCATTTTGCCAGCGGCCCAGCCTTTGTTCCGATACGCTCGATATAGGGGGTATTTATAATGGAGACAGGCACACCAGAAATTTTTTCGGTTAATACAATATCCTGTTCGTTAGCATTGACGATAGCCTGTTTATAATCTGCGTGAGCATTGCATTCTGTACTGGCAATGAAACGAGTTCCCATTTGCACACCGGTATAGCCCATCTTGATCGCATCTGAGAAATCTGTCGGTGCACCAATACCTCCGGCACAGATGAGCGGCTTGCCCAATCTGCTCAAATCATCCAGCAGTTGCTGCGGGGAAAGCGTACCGGCATGGCCGCCTGCCCGATTATTCACGCAGATAAAACCATCCACACCGCCATCGAGCGCCTTTTCTGCCCACTGTTTATTGGTGACATCGTGGTAAATAATCACATCTGAATTTTGGGCCTTGTCGACAACCCACCGCGGATTACCTAAAGCCGTCACAAAAAAATCAACGTTTTCTTCCAGCGAGATATCGACCCACTCCTGCACACGCTGCAGATATTTCTTCGAGCTGGCTTCAATAATGAGGTTCACACCGACAGGCTTGTTCGTCAGAGAACGGATATAACGTAACCCTTTGCGAAATTCATAGCCATGCACATAACTCAGGCTCAGCGGTTGCACAATACCAATACCCCCAGCTTCAGAAACAGCAGCAACTAACTCTGGGTTTGAACAGGGATACATTGCCCCACAGATCAAGGGAACCTCGATACCCAGTGCTTTACTGAAGTCGGTCTCCACAATTTTTATTCCTTTTCCGGGCCAATGAGCCAATCTGCGGTGATGGTAGCCACCGGCTCATTCTCTGCATCACGAATCTCGCCCGTTAACTGGTATTCCCTCCGCTGGTTATCGGGAGGAATCTCGCAACGACATTCAGCCGTTAAGGTCCCTCTGGCTTTTTTTAAATATTCAACAGACAACCCTTTTAATATACCTCGGGTCTGATCCGGCAAGCTATTCATCAATGCCAGGCCAGTGACCATTTCACCTAAATTACACTGCGCTATCGCATGTACAGAATGGAGATGATTACGCACTTTTCTGCGATCGGTCAGCGTCACAACACAGCAACCAGGCTCCAGCTTCCTGACGACACCACCAATACTACCTGTATAGGGAACCATCAACCCCAGCGCACGACTAAACAGCCATTGGCCTGCCGGAACGCCAGATAACAGCCGCCACTGCTTGCGTAACATTGGGCCGATTGATTGTGCCATTGACAGCTACTCCGTATAACCAAGCATACATAGTACTACAAAAAAACAGAGCGATTTCTAACCTGGAACAGGCCTCTCAGGAGGACAGCAACATCATGACGATGATGCAGTGAATTTTATTAAGCAGACGCTTTACAAGTCGTTATCGAACTCAGCCTTTACATACTAAACAAGACCTTGCATGAAACCGCCAGAGCGCCAAGAAACAGACTTGTTTCGCACTTCACGGCGAAAAATATCTTATGCCTCCTGGCGTCCTTTCCTCCCTGGCGGTTCAGGTCTCTTTTATTTGCATCGTGCAAAGGTCTCTAAATAAAAAAAGGCTACCCATCTGAGTAGCCTTTTAATTTTCTTAGGAAACCTACAACACTAGCTTTTACGACGTTGTATACCTATTAGACCTAGCAAACCAGAAACAAATAACCAGGCACTTGCTGGAAGTGGGACGACTGTTGTTGTACCTGAATAAAGTTTACCTTTACTACCACTACTGACAAATTGTATGTCATCAGCAAAACTAATCAAGTCAACATTCGCTTCAAGGATATCTGTCGGATTATTGTCGAAAATAGTAAAGTCCAGCGCAGTAAGAAGACCGTTAGCAAAACCAGTATCAAAAGTCAGCACAGGCGCGGCACCGTCAGTAACGCTGAAAACCTGTCCAAGTATCTCAAACTTCGACGCCCCATGCCATAAGCTCACCGTTCCAGTATTTACATCATAATTATCTGAATTAAAAACCAGCAAAGCTTTACCTATTTCGCCATCAAAAAGACCGCCGTTAACCGTCGTGTTCACTGTGTGAATAACA
>JAZGER010000204.1:0-4713 GCA_036478835.1 Gammaproteobacteria bacterium
CTCACCAGGGTGGGTCGTTGGCGGGTACTAATCTCGACGATTTTGAGCGCAGCTAATTTCTCAGCAAGCTCCAGCATTGCAGTTCGCGTCACTGTCGCACATTCTGACCCGCCGGGTGGATAAGCGGCATGCGCATACTGCTGAAGCACCTCAGCCAATGCCTCTCCTTTTCCTTCAGCTGTATTAAATTCAAAGGTTCGTTTTTTCATTTTAATCACAAATTATCGGTAGCATGAGACCTTGCGCGACTCATTTGCAAGTAACTATACTGTTTGGCCACCAGGGAGGTATATGGCCTTGATTTGCACGTAGCGCGTAAAACTAAAATACGCCTGCACACTTTCATATTGTTATGGTTGTTTTTTTACTGTCCAGGCAACGGCGAACATGATCAGGAAGCAGAATAGAATAATCGGCCAGTTACCCACTTTTGCGTAAGGCGTTGCACCCGCCATGGGGATCATTTCAAACGCTAAAGCTTCTGCTTCAAATTGTTGGGTTCTGGCTATAATTTTCCCCTGGCTATCAATCGCTGCCGAGATGCCGGTGTTAGTGGCACGAATCAAATAACGCCCGGCTTCTTTAGCGCGCATGCGCGCCATTTCGAGGTGTTGATGGGGCGCGAGTGAGTCACCGAACCAGGCATCGTTGCTGACGTTTACTAACCAGGCAGCTTCGGGCAATGCTCGAATGAGTTGCCCGCCGAAAGCGATTTCATAACAGATTGACGCGGCAAACGGGTACCCCGCTGCCATCAGTAGTGGCTGATTTTTTTTACCCTTCGTAAAATCTGCTTCAGGTATCGGTAAAAAATTGAGCACCGTGGATAACCAGTCGCGTAACGGCAGATATTCACCAAAAGGCACCAGATGCTCTTTGAAATAGCGGTTTTCCTGATCCGATAAACTGATCACCGCATTGTAGTATTTCCAGTCTTTGCGATCGAGTATCGGGATACCGGTGACCAGTGAGATATTTTTTTCACCGAGGCCTTTGCGTAACGGCTCAATAAAGCTGTCTTCCACCTGGTGATAATATGCAGGGATCGCCGTTTCCGGCCAGACGATCAATTCACTGTCTATTTGTGTTGCCGTCAGGTCTACATAGTGTTGCAGCGTTGCCTGTTGCTCCTCCACTCGCCACTTCATATCCTGTGAAATATTTCCCTGGATGACACTGGCCTTGATAGGCTCGCCCATGGGCTGCGTCCACTCGACCTGCTGCAATTGCCAGGTAGATAGCGCTGTCATGGCTAGCATTACTGCGGCAAAGCCTTTCACTTTATTCCTCGATACAAGAAATAAAGCGAGCAGCCCGGAAACAAATAGCATTAACCAGCCGGTGGCGTAAATACCGCCAACCGGTGCAACGGCTGACAACCAGCTATTCATCTGACTGTAGCCAAGGTTTAACCAGGGGAAACCGGTAAATATCCATTCCCTGACCCATTCCATAGTGATCCAGATGGAGGGGTATAAAAGCAACATGTCAACGCCACGCGATCGAGTTCTAAAGCGGGCACAAACCCAGGCAACAACCGCAGTGAATAATGCCAGGAAAGCAACGAAGAGAAAGGTAACCAGTATCGCCAGAGGTAATGCTGCATTGCCGTAAAGATAGATGCTGATATACACCCAGTGAACACCCGCACCAAACATGCCCAGACCAAAAAACCAACCATACCAGGCAGCACGTGTCGGATGGACGTCGCGCAGAAGCAATAACCAGAGCGTCATGGCGATCACAGGGATCGGGAACAGGCCAAAGGGTGCAAAACCGAGAGGGATCACCGCACCCAGCAGGAATGCCACCAGTGCGCTGATAGATTTACGGCCCGCTAATTGTCTCATGAAATTTATTCGGGTTAGTTGGCAGACATTTTCTGTTCATTTTCTAGTCGAACAGACAAGGTAACTCTGAGTAAATGGACTCGTCGATGCCCCGCACTCAGAATATTAAAGTCCATCCCATCAATGCTCAGGTTTTCTCCGCGCTTCGGCATGTGCCCAATCGTGCGCGTCACCAGACCGCCTATCGTATCGAATTCTTCGTCACTGAATGTCGTATTAAAATAGTCGTTGAAATCTTCAATAGGTGTCAATGCTTTTACCGTGTAGTTGGTATCACTGAACTTACGAATATAGGTTCCTTCATCGATATCGTGTTCGTCTTCAATATCCCCCACAATTTGTTCCAGCACATCTTCGATGGTCACCATGCCAGCAACCCCACTGTATTCATCAACCACAATGGCAAGATGATTTCGACGGGCGCGAAAATCTTTCAGCAGAACATTCAAACGTTTGCTTTCAGGAATAAAAACTGCTGGGCGTAATATGTCGCGAAGGTCAAACTGACGGCGACTTTTTTCATTACAGAATCGCAGCATATCCTTTGCCAGTAAAACGCCTACAATATCATCTCTGTTTTCACCAACAACCGGGAAACGTGAGTGCCCGGATTCGACAATCTGAGCCAGCAATTGTTCAGGCTCATCATCACGACGGATAACCGTCATCTGGGAACGAGGGATCATAATATCACGCACCTGCAGATCACCCACCTGCAATACGCCTTCAATCATCCCCTGCGCTTCAGAATCAAATAAACCCCTCTTTTGTGCATCTCTCAGCCATTGCACCAGGGCTTCCCGGTCCTGGGGTTCACCAGAAAACTTTTTACTGATACGCTCAATCCACGAACGTTGTCTGCGGTTATTTTCAGATCGCTCTTCTTTCATTTCTCTCTAGCAGGTTGCCAATACAGAAAATATAACCGTCCGATTATATTTTCTGTATTTCATCCAGTTAATTAATTATAGGGGTCGGTAAAATTTAATGATGTCAGAATGTCGATTTCAAGCGACTCCATTAGCTCTGCCTCCGTGTTTTTAATATGGTCATAACCCTGTAAATGTAAAACGCCATGGACAACCATGTGCGCCCAATGCGCCCTTTCTGTTTTACCCTGCTCGGCAGCTTCACGTTGCACAATAGGCGCGCAGATAACCAGGTCGCCAAGATAATTTATTTCAACCTCAGGCGGTGGTTCAAATGGGAAAGACAGCACATTGGTCGGTTTGTTTTTATTCCTGTATTGCCGATTGAGTGACTGACTTTCTTCCGTATCAACGATACGAATGACCATTTCTGTGGCCAGATTGTCCTTTACCAAAGCCGCTTCAACCCACAGCTGAAAATCTTCCGTTGCAGGTAAAACCCCTGACTGATAAGCCTGCTGTACATCGATGGCTATCTGCTGCGAAGGCACTGTTTTCTGATTAACTATTTTCAAAGCGGTCATACGCATTCAATATTTTTTGCACCATGGGGTGGCGCACAACATCACGCGAATCAAATCGGGTAAAGCCAATCCCTTCAACGCCATGCAGAACTTTTTCGGCCTGCTTCAGACCAGAAGGAATATTTTTAGGTAAATCTACTTGCGTGACGTCACCCGTCACCACTGCAGTTGATCCAAAGCCGATACGTGTCAGGAACATTTTCATTTGTTCAACCGTTGTGTTCTGAGCCTCGTCAAGAATAACAAAAGAATCATTGAGCGTTCGCCCCCGCATGAAGGCCAGAGGCGCAATTTCGATAATGCTACGTTCGATGTATTTCCCGACACGCTCAAATCCCAGCATTTCATAGAGCGCATCATATAGCGGGCGTAAATAAGGGTCGACTTTCTGACTGAGGTCACCCGGTAAAAAACCGAGTTTTTCACCGGCTTCAACCGCCGGGCGAACGAGCACAAGACGACGTACCTCTTCTCGTGTTAACGCTTGCACTGCACAGGCAACAGCCAGATAGGTTTTCCCGGTGCCTGCCGGGCCGATGCCAAAATTGATATCATGTTTTTGAATATTGTGGAGGTACTGATTTTGATGCTGGCCACGTCCTTTAATCGTACAGCGCTGCGCATGGATGATTGGCGACGCCTCATCACCACTGCCTTCACTCGCGCCTTCTTCAAGGCCTGCCTGCTGTAAATGCAGATGCACTTGCTGAGGTGTTAATCGCTCGCTTGCGGTGACCGTATATAAATCCTGAAGAATTGCGCCTGCCTGACGCGGTGCATCACCGTCACCAATAATCTGAAAACGGTTGCCCCGGTTATTGATCTCAACATTCAGACGCCGTTCCAACTGACTAAGATGCTCATCAAATTGGCCGCAGAGACTGGCAAGCCGCTGATTATCAGTCGGCTCGAGAGTCAGTGAATAAGGTTTCGGTTCTGGGTCCAAGTTATTGATTTTTCAGCGCAGCATCAGCCGCAGTTAACCTGTTTATCGGCTGTTTGTTCGGTGTCTGGAGTCAGCAGGTCGCCGCGCAATGAATTTGGCAACGCTTCGGTTATTGTCACATGAACAAACTGGCCAATGGTTAATGGGTCAGCCGTAAAGTTGACCACACGGTTATTTTCAGTTCGTCCTGCCATTTGTCTCTGATCTTTTCTGGATGTGCCTTCAACCAGTATACGCTGTTTTGTGCCGACCATAGAGGCACTGATTTTTGCAGCCATCGTATTGATTGTCGCCTGCAATCTGGCCAGGCGCTGTTTTTTTGCAGCAAGCGTGACGTCATCGGGTAGCTCGGATGCTGGCGTACCCGGTCGGCGACTATAGATAAAACTGTACGACTGATCAAAACCAATGGATTCGATCAGCTGCATTGTCTCTTCGAAATCTTGTTCAGATTCGCCAGGGAA
>JAZGER010000205.1:0-6394 GCA_036478835.1 Gammaproteobacteria bacterium
GCATTTTTTCGAAACAGGCTGGTAATGGGGCCTGGCTCAATAAGCACTGCATGAATATTCGTATCAGCCAGTTCTAGCCGTAACGTATCGTAGAGCCCTTCGAGCGCATATTTACTGGCAGTATAAGCCCCTCGATAGGCCAATGCGATGAAGCCCAGGACCGAGCTGTTTTGAATAATCCGGCCTTCGTTATGCGCCCGCATACTGGGTATCAGGCGATTGGTTAGCTCAATCGTACCGAAAACATTGGTTTCAAACTGCTTCCTCAGAACATCGCGTCGCAGATCTTCAACGGCGCCAGGTTGCCCGTACCCCGCATTGTTGAAAAGCCCGTAGAGATGACCCCCGCTAATTTCCAGCGTCTGATCAACTGCTTTTTGGATAGAGTCAGAGCTATCCAGATCGAGTTGCAGACAGCGCAAACCTTCTCCGCGCAGTCTGTCGACATCTGCAATGTGCCGTGCACTGGCAATGACACGATAACCGGTAGAGTCCAGGTAATGCGCTGTGTGATACCCGATCCCCGAAGAACAGCCAGTAATGAGTACTGTTTTTCGGGTGTTTTCAGTGACTAAAGTCTGCTTCATCTGTTTAAAGGTTTCATCATATCCGGCGATATATCGATTGTTACCCGTGAAGTACTATTGAATCAACAAATTTGTCCGGTTCATGACGACAAAGAAACCAGCCAGCGGGCAGCCATTTTACTGGGAAATAGCACAAGGAGAGGTTCATGGATCTTGCAACTCTGGTGGGGATGCTGGGTGCATTTGGTATCATTTTAACCGCAATGCTGATGGGTGGCAGTCCGCTGGTATTTGTCAATATACCTTCAATATTGATTGTCATTGGAGGCACTATCTTTGCTGTTCTGATTAAATTCTCGATTGGCCAGTTTCTGGGGTCTTTTAAAGTCGCAGGCAAGGCTTTTTTTAACAAAACGGATGATCAAAGCAAGCTGATTGAAGAAGGCGTAGCGTTGGCCAATATTGCTCGAAAGGAAGGCGTTCTTGGTCTGGAAGGGCAGGAAATAAGTAACGAATTTCTCCAGCGTGGTATTAGCTACTGTGTGGACGGGCATGAACCCGAATTTGTCCAGCGTATGCTATCCAAAGATATTAATCTAACCATCGAGCGCCATGAGCTAGGTAAGGCAATCTTCAAATCTATTGGTGACATGGCGCCCGCTATGGGCATGATTGGAACCTTGATAGGGCTGGTACAGATGCTCTCAGCCATGGATGACCCTAAATCGATTGGCCCGGCCATGGCGGTTGCTCTGTTAACAACCCTTTATGGCGCAATCATAGCCAACGCATTTGCTTTACCCCTTTCTGACAAGCTGGCGAATCGTAGTCAGGAAGAGCGTCTGAATAAAGCGTTGATCCTTGAAACCATTGGGTCCATACAGGAAGGCTTGAATCCGCGTGTGCTTGAAGAGCTATTGAAGACCTACCTGCCATCAAATAAAAGAGACAGCGTCGGGTCTGAAAAAGATGCTGCCTGATAAGTTGTTGCATTCAGACGGCAGCAGAGGTTTCTGATGTCTGATGAGGCGCCCGCAAAGAAAGTCGATGAAGGTCTTCCAGCATGGATGGGGACTTTTGCTGACTTAATGTCCCTTTTGATGTGTTTTTTTGTGCTATTACTTTCTTTTTCAGAAATGGATGTTGCAAAATACAAGCAGCTTGCCGGATCCATGAAAATGGCCTTTGGTGTTCAGCGAACCATTAAATCCAAGGAACCGCCTAAAGGAATTAATGTCATTGCCAAGGAATTTAGCCCGGGGCGTCCGGAGCCAACACCTTTAAATGTTGTTCGTCAAATGACCACCAGTGAGAATAATGTCAATCTCGATTTAGGTAAAGAGCGCCGACGACCCGTGCCGACTTCTAAAGTTGATTCAAATCGTGGTGTGAATTCTGGTGACCGAAAGGAGGACGTCGCGGGCGGCCAGAGCAAGCAAATAGAGGGGTTAACAAAACAACAGCAAAAAGCGCTGGTGATGGCGAAGGCAGCGGCAAAAGAGCGGCTCAAAGACCAGCTTGAAAAAGCAGCGCAGCAGCCTGATGCCAAAGGCGGTCAGCCTGATCATCAGGTTAAAATCATCAAGGTTCCCGGGAAAGTGGCAGCTCAACGGCAGAAAAAGCTGGAAGAGAGCGCTCGTTTGATCAGTAATGCGCTTGGCAAGGAAATTAAAGCCGGCCAGGTAGAGGTTGAGCTGGAAAACAAAAAAATCATCATTCGCATTAAGGAAAAAGCCTCGTTTGGATCAGGTACAGGTGTCCTTAAATCAAGCTTCAAGCCATTACTCGGAAAAGTAGCGGGGATTCTGAAGGAAACAGAGGGTATGATACGTGTGGCGGGCCATACGGATAATCTGCCGATTTATAATGAGGTGTTCCGTTCCAACTGGGCGTTGTCTTCTGCCAGGGCAGTATCAGTTGTTCATGCAATGATGAAAGCAGCAAAGTTACCGGCTAAACGGTTTCTTGTGGAAGGCTATGCGGAAACACAGCCTATAGTATCTAATAAATCGTCTGCTAACCGGGCGATTAACCGCCGGGTCGAAATTATTCTCGAACAGGGAAGCGACAGTGAGTCAGAAAACACCAGTATCAGTGCTGAGACTGGATTAAATACCAGAGTGCCTGAAAGTCGTCAGCAGCAAAATACCAGCGCTTCGGCAGTTGAAGTAAACGAGCGAGTAGTACAACCAGAGAAACAAAAACGCGCATCGAAGAATTCGCAGGACACTGTGAAAAAGTCGACAGCAATTAAATCAAAAGGCATCAGGGCAACGGGAGGCCGATAATGGCAAAGGGTCGTTCAATGAGTTCAGAACGTAGAGAGTATTTTCGTGTTGAAGATAAAGTGGCACTGGATTACCGTATCGTCAGTGGTGCTGAAGTTGACACGTTACGAAAAAAAATCATGACGAATACAGCCGGTCGATTTACAACGGCATCAGATTTCGACACGATTTCGCACCAAATTGGGCATGCGATGCACACTGTAAAAGCAGAGACCCCAGAAGTTGCTCGCGTTCTTGATGCGCTGGATAAAAAGCTTAACACGCTGGCGCAAATGATGGTTTCTGAAGAAATTAAACTGGATGATTACGTGGCGCGAGAAGCCAATGTAAGTGCGGGCGGTATTGCCTTTCGTTCTGAGCATGAAATTCAGGCGGGCGATTTGCTGGAGACGCGCATTGTTCTTTTGCCTGCAATGATTGGTATCCTGACTATCAGCCGAGTTGTCTACTGCGAGCGAGTAGAGGATGAGAACAGGAAGCTACCCTGGCAAGTGGCGATTAACCATGAAGTCTTCCGCGAGTCGGACCGGGAGTTGATGGTGCGCCACGTTATGGGTAAAGAAACGGAGCGCTTGCGCAAGCGGCGACATTTGGTTTCAGATATTAATTAAACTCTGGCCAGTGTTTTACGACTGGGGCCTTTGTACGATACAATTTATAACCGCCAGGATAACCGACTTGTTTTCGTACTTCGTGCAAAAAATCTCTTATGCCTTCCTGGCGTCTTTGCGCCCTGGCAATTCTAGTCTCTTTCATTTGCATCGTGCAAAGGTCCCGTACTATTTTTTTACCTGCTTTTTCTGTAATTCCCATAAAGTAGTATAGGCTCCCTGATGTGACAGCAAGTCATGATGGGAGCCCCGTTCGATAATACGCCCATTTTCCATCACAAGTATCTCGTCAGCATCAATGATGGTTGATAAACGGTGAGCGATGACCAGTGTGGTATGGTGCCGCGCGACTGACTTTAATGCGTCTAATATGACTTGTTCGGACGCACTGTCCAGGCTGGAAGTTGCTTCATCAAAAATCAGGATCCTGGGATTTTTCAGGATCGCGCGCGCGATGGCCGTTCGCTGCTTTTCACCACCTGACAGCTTGAGGCCCCGTTCACCCACGAGAGTGTCGTAGCCATTTGGTAACGAGACAATGAAATCATGGATATTGGCCGCCCTTGCCGCATTTTCGATTTCGTTCTGTGTGGTCTCAGGAGAGGCATAACCAATGTTGTATCTAAGCGTGTCGTTAAAGAGGACGGTATCCTGCGGTACTATCCCGATCGATTGGCGCAGGCTATGTTGGGTTACGCCACGAATATCCTGACCGTTAATTGTTATCTGGCCTGACTGGACATCGTAGAACCGGAACAACAAGCGGGCTAACGTGGATTTACCAGATCCGCTTGCGCCGACGATAGCGACTTTATGCCCGGCAGGAATTTCCAGAGAAATATCTTTAAGAATGGGTCTGTCTGCATCGTAAGCGAAAGAAATGTTGTTAAAGCGAACGTCACCCTCCCCGACATCAAGAACGGAAGCATCAACCTTGTCCTGTATCTCAGGCTCAAGCTCCAGCACTTCAAACATGGCTTGCATATCCGCAGTCGCATGTTTGAGCTGGCTATAAACAACGCCGAGAAAATTAAGTGGAATAAAAAGTTGAATCAGGAAGGCGTTAATCAAAACAAGATCCCCCATTGACAGGGATCCATCCACAACCCCCTGAGAGGCGAGGGTCATGAGCGCAGTAACCCCTAGCGCAATAATGGCCGCCTGGCCTGCATTCAGCGCAGACAATGATGTCTGGCTTTTTACCGCCGCATCTTCCCAGCCTTCCAGGGAATGATTGTAACGGTGTAATTCTAGCGCCTCATTACCAAAGTATTTCACTGTTTCATAATTGATCAGGCTATCAATAGCCTGTGTATTGGCCTGTGTATCTTTCGCATTCATTTGCACGCGGTATTTCATTCGCCATTCAGTAAAGCGAACCGTAAAAAATATATAGGTGATAACTGACCCAAAAGCGGTGATAGCGAACATTGGGTCGTACTGGACCAGTAAAATAGCAGCGATAAGTCCGACTTCGACCAATGTGGGTAAAATACTGAAAACCATATAGTTCAGCAGGGAGCTAACACTACGGGTTCCGCGTTCAATATTTCGGGAAATACCGCCCGTTTTCCGCTCCAGGTGGTAGCGCAATGAGAGCTTGTGCAGATGTTCCAGAACGCGTATTGCGACTTTTCGCATAGCGCCATGACGAACCCGGGAAAAAACAGCATCGCGCATTTCATTAAATGCTGAACTCGTCAGACGAGCCAGCCCATAAGCAATTAGCAGGGCAACCGGGAGAATCAGGACCGGATTATTCGATGTATCCAGTGCATCGACAATGGCTTTTAAAATAAGCGGGATACTCACGTTAGCCACTTTGGAAAGGATCAGGAAGGCCAGGGCAAGCACGACTCTACCTCGATAATCCCAGAGGAAAGGGGCAAGGGCCCGAAGGGTTTTCCAGTCATTCATGGTGGTTTTGGGGATTTCTGTTTGCTGTCTTCGCATGCCGGCATTGTACAGTGAGAGAGTTGCCTCAGGAACTGCATAGCCTGTCGTGCCTCTGATCGGTATAATTAGCCGGATTCGTTAATATTGAGGTGCACTAATGCCAATCTATGAGTACCAATGTTCGGCCTGCGGGCACGAATTTGACAAGCTCCAGAAGCTTTCCGATGGGCCACTGGTGGATTGCCCTGAGTGTGACCGGCCTGAATTGCGTAAACTGGTGTCTGCAGCAGGGTTCCGTCTGAAAGGCAGTGGCTGGTATGAAACGGACTTTAAAAGCAAAAATCAGAAAAATGTTGTCAAAAATGAGAGCAGTAAACCGGCTGAAAAAAAAGCGGCCGGCGATAAGAAGTGACTGAGTCACTGTCTACCCACATCAACTAATGACTAAGAGACTTATGCGTACACACTATTGTGGTGAATTGAATACATCCCAGCTTGACCAGGAAATCACATTGGTCGGATGGGTCCACCGGCGCCGGGATCATGGCGGCGTTATTTTTATCGATCTGCGTGATCGCGAGGGACGGGCCCAGGTGGTGTTTGACCCTGATACTGAAGAGACCTTCGCCACAGCAGAAAATGTACGTAGCGAATTTGTGGTGCAGGTGAAAGGTCGAGTGCGTGGCCGCCCTGAAGGCGCTATTAATCCTGATATGGCCACGGGTGAGATAGAAGTGCTTGGCAAACAGTTAACGATTCTGAATAGCGCAGAAACCCCGCCATTTCATCTGGATGATGAGCATGTTTCGGAAGAGCATCGCCTGCGTTACCGCTACATTGATTTGCGCCGCCCGGAAATGTTCGACAAGATTCGGCTGAGGGCAAAAGTGACGCGTGAATTACGCAACTATCTTGATGATAAAAATTTTCTGGATATCGAAACACCGATCCTGACCAAGGCGACGCCGGAAGGCGCACGGGATTATCTGGTGCCCAGTCGAACACATCCCGGTGAGTTTTTTGCCTTGCCGCAATCACCGCAGCTTTTTAAACAGTTATTAATGATGTCGGG
>JAZGER010000206.1:0-4355 GCA_036478835.1 Gammaproteobacteria bacterium
TCATTCGTGCATTGCTTGATCGCTGTATCAGGATCTTTCAAACCATGGCCAGTCAAGGTACAAACGATCGTACTGCCTTCCGGGATTTTCCCACTTTTAATATCGCGCAGGGCACCGGCAACTGAGGTTGCTGACGCAGGCTCACAGAAGATCCCTTCCTGTTCGGTTAATAATTTTTGCGCAGCGAGAATTTCTTCATCTGTACATTCATCAAACCAGCCATTTGACTCTTCCTTAACCGACCACGCCTGCTTCCAGGATTGAGGGTGGCCAATTCGAATAGCCGTCGCTACTGTTTCCGGGTCATCCACCATCTGGCCGCGCATAAACGGTGCCGCTCCAGCAGCCTGATAACCCACCATCGTTGGCCGCCTATCAGTCACTGCTGCATGCTGAAACTGGCAACTACCTTCGCAGAAAGCACAGGCTTTGGTTGAGATACCTGCATATTCACTATAACCAATCCAGTGCGCGGTAATATTCCCCGCGTTCCCGACTGGCAGACAATGGAAGTCTGGCGCTTTCCCCAGCTCATCAATAATTTCAAATGACGCTGTTTTCTGTCCCTGTAACCGGTAAGGATTAATCGAATTTACAATGGTCACGGGCGCATGATCGGCGACGTCTTTAACTAACTGCATCCCTGCATCGAAATTGCCGCGGATTTGAATAACGACTGCCCCGTGGATCATCGCCTGCGCCAATTTACCGAGCGCAATTTTACCTTCCGGTATCAGGACAAAGGCACTGATGCCGGCGCGGGCGGCATAAGCGGCAGCCGCTGCCGATGTATTGCCCGTCGATGCACAGATAATCGCCTTACTACCCTCTTCCACTGCTTTCGTCACAGCGACCGTCATACCCCGATCCTTAAACGAGCCGGTAGGATTCAATCCTTCGTATTTAACATAAATATCTACATTTTTATCAATGAGTTGCGGTATGTTTTTTAACTGAATTAGAGATGTATTTCCTTCTCCAAGGCTAATGATGCGCGAGCCCTCTTTAATGGGCATTCGGTCACGGTAACGGTCGATCAAACCTGTGTATCTTGTAGCTGACATATCGGTCCCTGGTTCGGTATTTTCGTTTAATAGAGTTAATTTATCGATGATATTATAGCGGATTTACTCGCCCTGAAGTGATTCCATGCGAATCCGGGTGGCATCCCCATGAACACGGGGCAATGCTTTAATTTTGACTAGCGCACTGTTCATTTGCGCTTCAACAGTTGCGTGCGTCAATAAAACGATAGCAACAACTCCTGAGCCTCCATCCGATTTCTTTTGCATCACAGATTCAACGCTGATGCCTGCCTCAGCCAGAATCCCGGTGATTTCTTCAAGGACACCGGCCTGATCTACAGCATGTATTTTTAAGTAACAGGCCGTTTCTACCTGATCCATATCCAGCACAGGAATATCGACCAGGGAATCAGCCTGAAAACCTAAATGCGGCACTCTATTTTGCGAGTCTGCGGTCAATGTTCGCACCACATCGATCACATCAGCTACCACTGCAGACGCGGTAGGTTCTGAACCCGCACCTGCGCCATAATACAACGTAGGGCCAACCGCATCTGCCTGTACTAGTACGGCATTCATAACGCCATCGACATTTGCAATCAATTGGCGCTGAGGAATTAACGTTGGATGTACTCGTAACTCGATACCCTCTGGCGTTCGCCGGGTGATACCAAGATGTTTGATACGATAGCCCAGCTCTTCTGCATAACTGACATCTTCCTGAGTAATATCACCAATGCCTTCGGTATATGCACGATCAAACTGTAGCGGCACACCAAACGCAATAGAGGCGAGAATCGTCAGCTTATGCGCTGCATCAATCCCTTCAACATCAAACGTTGGGTCAGCTTCCGCGTATCCTAGCGCCTGAGCTTCGGCAAGCACGTCAGCAAAATCGCGCCCTTTATCCCGCATCTCAGTTAAAATATAATTTCCAGTACCGTTGATTATCCCTGCAATCCATTCAATCTGATTACCCGCAAGGCCTTCTCGAAGCGCTTTAATAATCGGGATACCACCCGCAACCGCTGCTTCAAAAGCAACCATGACGCCTTTTTTCTCTGCGGCAGCGAATATTTCATTGCCATGCAAAGCAATCAGGGCCTTATTCGCAGTCACGACATGCTTGCCATTTTCAATCGCCTTAAGCACCAGCTCGCGCGCAGGTTCATAGCCACCGATTAATTCGATAATAATGTCCAGCTCAGGGTTTTCGACGAGCGCGAAAGCATCGTCACTAACGTTGATAGTTTCAATCCCCGGTATGTGCTCGGGGTCGTACTCGCGTGCAGCCGCGTGCGTAATATCAATGCCACGGCCTGCGCGTCTGGCAATTTCTTCTGCGTTTCTTCTGAGCACAGTAAACGTACCACCACCCACAGTACCTAAACCCAGTAAACCTACCTTAACCGGTTTCAAAAAGCCTCCTCAGACAGATATCTCTGCATCATTTTTAAACATTTCCCGGATACCCCGAACCGCCTGGCGCGTCCGGTGTTCATTTTCTATCAGGCCAAAACGCACATAATCATCGCCATACTCACCAAAACCTATGCCCGGCGATATCGCAACTTTTGCGTCTTTTAACAATTTCTTTGAAAATTCAAGAGACCCCATATGTTTGTATTGCTCTGGGATTGGCGCCCAGACAAACATCGTTGCCTTTGGTTTTTCTACTGGCCAGCCAATGGCCGACAAGCCGTCACAAAGCACATCGCGTCGACTTCGATACGTTTCTACAATCTCTTTCACACAATCCTGAGGTCCGTCAAGGGCAGCAATTGCCGCAACCTGTATTGGGGTGAACATGCCGTAATCAAGATAAGACTTTATCCGTGTTAACGCGGCCACCAGTGTTTTATTGCCACACATAAAACCAACCCGCCAGCCCGGCATATTGTATGTCTTCGATAGCGAATAAAACTCAACAGCAATTTCTTCTGCACCGGGCACCTGGAGAATTGACGGCGCTTTGTAACCATCAAATACTAACTCTCCGTACGCAAGGTCATTAATAACCCAGATGCCATGCTCTTTGGCAATGGCAACCACCTTTTCGAAAAAATCGAGTTCCACACAGTGGGTGGTAGGATTACCTGGGAAATTGAGCACCAGCATTTTTGGCTTCGGCCAGGAGTCTTTGATGGCTTTTTCCAGCGCGACAAAAAAAGCATCTTCCCCCTGGTTGATCGGCACATGACGAACATCCGCCCCCGCGATGACGAAACCATACGGATGTATAGGGTAAGCCGGATTAGGCACCAGAACGGCATCTCCTGGCCCCATCGTCGCCAATGCAAGATGGGCAAGCCCTTCTTTGGAGCCAATGGTAACAATGGCCTGCGTATCGGGATCAAGATCCACGTCATAACTCCGCTTATACCAGTTACAAATCGCTTTACGCAAGCGTGGAATTCCACGAGAAACCGAGTATCGATGCGTATCGTGGCGCTGCGTCGCTTCAACCATTTTCGCCACAATATGCTCAGGCGTTGGTTGATCCGGGTTTCCCATACCAAAGTCAATAATGTCTTCCCCACGCGCACGCGCCGCTGCTTTCAACTCATTGACAATATTGAAAACATACGGTGGCAGGCGTTTGATTCGGGGGAATTCTTCATGATTTGCAGACACAGCGGGACAATTCTCGTAAAACATTAATAGAACTGCTAGCGTACTGAAATTCGCGGATACGAACAAGGCAATGAAAAGATATATTTGAATTTCTGAAAATGTTATTTTCAGTTAGAATGAGGAAAATCCCACGATAACAGGACTTTTTACCAATGCAGTTTAATCAGGATATCTCCAACAGGGAAATTCAGATCACTTCCTATGAACCAGGCCAGCTTGTGATTGGAGAGAATCAGTACGATACGAACACCGTTCTTTTCAATGGCCAGGTTTTTAGCGACCTGTTACCCGGTAGCATCGATGCTTTCAGCATCGAGCATTTGCAACATCTCGTAGAGCTAAAACCGGATGTCATTCTTCTCGGGACTGGAGAAAACCTCATTTTCCCTGAATCCAGAATCTCATCCTATGCCTTAAGCAAACAGATTGGTATTGAGGTCATGAACAGTGCAGCGGCTAGCCGAACTTACAACGTCCTGCTATCTGAATCTCGGATTGTCCTGGCCGCTATCTTTATAAAATGACCCTGGTACACCGGATCATCTGAGCCCATACACCACTCAGACATCCCGGTTTCCAGAATCAAATTTTCTTATTCGGTGATCGTGACAGTGCCTGAGTTATCTGCAATGGTTGCATTAATCGGGTTTGACAATCTAACAGTAAACGTTTCATTCGGATCTGTAACTGAATCAC
>JAZGER010000207.1:0-3759 GCA_036478835.1 Gammaproteobacteria bacterium
CAGAACCGCCGTTTGCCGACAAATAATTCGAGCCTGTAACGGTTGTTCCTCAGGTATGAGTTGGGCGGTCACATCGCCGCTGGCGATATCTTCTTCCAGTGCCCAGCGAATATGTGCAAGCTCCTGACCGTCAATATTCTTAGAGAGCATGCCTGAGCCTGTTGTTTTTTCATCCATACCAACACCTGATTATTCTTTTTTCAAGGGAATGAAGATACGTTGAAAAGACTGTTTTTACCAGATGCGTCTGATGCGTTTAAATGGCCAATTTAAAGAGCCAGTGTCTCCTGGCTCTTTAAGCAATCAAAACAAAATTGCAGCACGAGCCTGCATTGATTATGCAGCGTTGAGCATATATCGAAGTGCGTCAAATTCACGGTAGCCGACATGCTGCAGCATCAAGCCAATGCCACCATCGGATTCGTGGACAACATACGCCGGTAAGCGATGCTCCGCATCGCCTTCCAGGTCTTCCGTTGTGAAAATGACCTCCAGGCGAGATTGTGGAGGAATATTAATTCCATCCAGCTCTATAAACATGCCTTCCAGACTGATGTTTTTTGTTTTCCCGCACAGTTGCCCGAGCGGTGGGTAATATAAATTAACATCAACTTCGAGATCCTTGCGGTTACTCCAACGGTGCTCTGCATTCATGGTCTTGTGTCTCCCAACTACTATCGTTAAAATTTTGACGTTTTACAGTATCTTGCAAGGAAGGTGCCAGAATAGTGGGTTAGGGAAAGACGGAAGGCACGAAAATAATTAATACCTGTTGGACTTTGACAATACGGTTTTTAACCAGTCTGGGCGGAAAAATGGCCAGGACCAGGCGTGCTTTGCATCGAGTGCAAGGTCTCTTATTTAATAAAACTACTTAGCAAGTGCGATGAGTCTACCGATGAGAGGAGCAAATATCGGGGTGCAAGAAAGGGTTCTTCGGTTTGCGCTTAACCTGTCATGACTATTTCCTGGAAGCCTGTGGCCACAGAAATATAACTCAGGAAAGGTTTAATAACGCCAGTAGCAGCGCTTTTTGGGCGTGTAAGCGGTTCTCTGCTTCATCCCAAACCACACTTTGCTTGCCATCAATCACACTGGCAGTTACCTCTTCGCCTCGATGAGCGGGAAGGCAGTGCATAAACAGTGCATCTTTATCAGCACTGGACATGATCGTGTCATTTACCTGATAATTTTTGAAAATACGCATGCGTTCGCGTTGTTCTTCTTCCTGCCCCATACTGGCCCAGACATCGGTGACCAGGAGCTGGCTGTCTTTCGCAGCTTCTTCGGGATCAGTAAAGAGTTTTACGCTTTCGCCTGCAGCAGCGACCAGTTCTGCATCGGGTGCATAGCCTTCAGGTGTCGCTGCGTGGAGTGTAAAGCCGAACCGGCGAGCCGCATTTATATAGGAATGGCACATATTGTTTCCGTCGCCAATAAAGGTCACCGTTGCTCCACGGATATCCCCTCGATGCTCGATCCATGTTTGCATGTCGGCGAGTAGCTGACAGGGGTGGTACATGTCGGTCAGCGCATTAATAACCGGTGCCGTAGAATATTCAGCAAAACGCTCGATCTTTTCATGTTCAAATGTACGAATCATGATGATATCGGACATGCGCGATAGAACGCGAGCGCTATCTTCAATCGGTTCGCCGCGACCAAACTGAGTGTCTTTTGGTGATAAGAAGATGGCGTGTCCACCGAGTTGGGCCATGCCCGCTTCAAAGGAAACGCGTGTGCGAGTGGATGATTTCTCAAATACCATGGCCAGCACTTTTCCCTTAAGATGGGTGTTCACTATGCCTTCAAGGCGTTGGGATTTCAGCTGAATGGCGCGTTCGATTAATGCCTGTAATTCAGATTCGCTAAAATCGAGCAGGGTCAGAAAGTGTCTGTTATTCATGATGGATCACCACTCAGAAAATTAATGATTAGTTCGCAGGTCAGGTCAATGATTCTGTGAGCTTCATCATCACTGATAATCAGAGGGGGAAGCAACCGGACAACAGAATCAGCGGTGACGTTGATCAACAAACCCTTGTCAAGTGCCTGTGTGACCAGCGCAGCGCAGGGGGTCTGTAACTCGATGCCAATCATCAGGCCTTTTCCACGAATAGCAACAACGCCATCAAGATGACTCAGGCGAGAAGAAAACGCCTCCTTCATGCGGTCACCCAGCTGAGCCGCGCGTTTATCAAGCTGTTGTTCCTTAATTACGTTGATTACTTCAATCGCGGCTCGCGTGGCCAGTGGGTTGCCACCAAATGTTGATCCATGACTACCAGGCTGGAAGACATCAGCCGCTTTTCCATCGGCCAGGCAGGCGCCAATAGGCACACCATTGCCCAGGCCTTTTGCCAATGTCATGACATCGGGCTTTACAGGGTAGTGTTGATGCGCAAACCAGCGACCCGTTCTAGCCATGCCTGTTTGTATTTCATCGAGCATGAGCAGCCAGTTATTGTCATCACAAAGTGTGCGTAATTCTGGCAGATAGTTATCGCCTGGCACGCGAATGCCGCCTTCACCAGTAATAGGTTCTACCAGGATAGCAACGACATCCGGGCGGTTTGCAGCAATGGTTCTGATTGCATCAAGATCATCATAGGGAACACGTAAAAAACCAGGGACCAGTGGTTCGAAACCTGCCTGGATTTTACGGTTGCCGGTCGCGCTTAACGTGGCCATTGTGCGCCCATGAAAGCTGCCTTCAGTGACAATGATTTGCGGCGTATCGATAGCATTCTGGTGGCCATAGAGTCGGGCCAGCTTGATGGCGGCTTCGTTTGCTTCTGCGCCAGAGTTGCAGAAAAAAGCACGTTGCAACTGGGCAATACTGCATAGCGAATCGGCAAGTGCGGATTGTGGCTCAATCGAGTATAAATTGGAGGTGTGTAGTAATAACTCTGCCTGATCACAAATCGCCTGAGTAATTGCTGGATGCGCGTGTCCCAGGCCACAAACGGCTATGCCTGAGAGGGCGTCGAGGTACGCTTGACCGGAATCATCGTATAGATAAGCACCTTTTCCATGCGTGAACCTAATGGGTAAAGGTTTATAGGTATTCATTAAATGGTCGGCCATCACTCACCACCACGGTTGAAAAAGAAAAACCCGGCCGAGACCGGGTTTTTCTTTAAATAACAGGAACTAAATCTAGAATGGCAGGCCATGCATATGGCCTGTCATGCACATCAGCATGGGAATAGATAATAGCGTATTGGTGCGGGATGCCATCAAGGCAACTTTTTTACCGCTGGCAATGGCTTCTGGTGTGGCATCTACCATGCCCAGGATTTTTTTCTGGTTAGGCCAGATAAATACCCAAACATTGATCAGCATGATGGTACCTAGCCATGCGCCAATACCGATCACTTCAAAGCCTTCCTTCATAGCAAAGGCATTCATGACGGCATTATCTCCAAGATTAGACAGCGCAGCGACGCCCGTTAGCCAGGTGGCAACAGCGCCCCAGCGAAACCACGCCAGTGCACGTGGAGCAACGTACTTGTTGATAGCCGCTGGGCCAGGGCCCCCATTATTGGCTTCCGCCAGAGCATTTCCGACAGCGGGTACCTGAACGAAGTTGAAGTAATAGAGAAGGCCAATCCATACCACGCCGGAAAGCACATGGAACCAGACTTCCAGTTCAAAAATATTAAGGCCATTGGTGCCTAGCATCAGGACGATCAGGACGGACAGGATAAAACCTGAAATAATCGTCCCAAGAACAGAATTTAATGGATTCATGTTTAG
>JAZGER010000208.1:0-18286 GCA_036478835.1 Gammaproteobacteria bacterium
CGCCGGGCACTGTATTGATCTGTGCCAGGTCATAGCCGCTCTTAATGACATTCATCACCGAGCTGACTTGCGTCGGACTCGATAATATCAGGCTGTCATTGCTTTCAAAATTCACTTGCCCCAATGAAACCACTGGCTGATCACTTTCAACCTGCAAACGATACTTAACGGCGGTGCTACTGCCACCCCCCGTCACCTCAAACTGCCAGCGGTTCATGTCAGTACAGGAA
The DNA here is from genome assembly GCA_036478835.1 of Gammaproteobacteria bacterium. GTDB lineage: Bacteria > Pseudomonadota > Gammaproteobacteria > DSM-19610 > DSM-19610 > JAZGER01. The sequence continues at coordinate 231 of JAZGER010000208.1, forward strand.
CGGTACACCGCCAGCAGCTTGTCCGATCCCGCATTAATCGCAGGACGTCCACAGGGTGGAATATCATTATCGGTAATCGTGATATCAGCACTCACATCTGAAATAACCGCATTCACAGCGCTGTCTATGCGCATTGAAAAACTTTCATCCGCTTCAAATACTGAATCATCGATGATCGTAATCGCCTGTTGAACTGAAATGACACCTGGCGCAAATACCAATGTCCCTGTATCAGGAATGTAGTCAGTATTTTCCTTCGCAGTACCGCTGGCCAGAAAATAATCGACACTAACGGTATCGATAGAAACACCGCTCAAATGCACATTAACTAGCGCGACATTACCTTCCGAGATAATCACATCATCGATAAAAACAGATACCGGAGGCTGAACACCACCAGCATCTATAATCGTTATGGTAGCGGTATCATTGAGAAGTACTCCCCCAACTGGAGGACCAGAAAGAACGATAGAAAAACTTTCGCTAGTTTCAACAAATCCTTCATCTATTGTGGAAATGAAGATTGATTGACTGGTTATCCCAGATGGAAATGTCATACTACCGGATGGAGCTATAAAATCTTGAGGCGCTGTAGCACTTCCATCGACCACAACATAATTAAGAGTCACAGGATTATTTTGTAAATCACTTAAACTCACTATTATTTCCGCATCATTTCCTTCATTGACAACAGCATCCTGAATTGAAAGATCAAATGGAGGAACTCCGCAGGCGCCACTTCCAGTCACGGGATAACGACCATTGAAATCGGGTACGGGCTGGCTACTGCTATCAATCACAACTGCGTTGCTAGGTGAATTTACCTTAAGGCATAGCGACCCGCCTAAAACATGCGAAATACTGGCAGTATCTCTGCCTGTATTTTTCACAGCCATTTTCACTTTAACGGTATCAGGTGATGGTAATGTCAGTGCGTCAGAGCTTTCGAAATTGATTTTCTTTGTTGCTGCAATATCATAGTCGCCAGTTATTGAGAGATTATAACTAAACGCTTGATTTGTTCCGTCCCCGAAGCCCTCAAAAAACCATTGATTAATATCGTCACAGGCTCGATACACGGCTAGCACTCGCTGTCCTGAAGGGATCACTGCCGGTCGACCACAGGGCGGCCCATCGTTAGGAGCTATCGAAGCGATTGCAATGGAATCAAGTAATGACGCATTGATTGGATTTGATAGAACAGCTTTAAAAGTTTCGCTAATCTCTGCATCAGTATCATTGATTGTTGATACAAAAAGTTGTTCCTGTAAAGTGCCCGCGGGGATTAATAGACTTCCACTGTTACCAAGATAATCTGACCCATCAAGTGCATTAATATTAATCGTCTGAAAATCTACAGTCACATCCATTGTGTGAACTGAGGAAAGCGATACGGTGAAAACCGCAGTCGCTCCCTCTTCGACTATGACGTCATCGATAGAAAGATATGGATCATTAATTGCCGCAAGGACATATGATGAAAAAAGCAATAAACATGCTACATACGTTATGCATGACCACTTTCGCGCCCCAAGCGTCATAAGAATACCCCGATATTATTATAGAATAACTCCAATCTTGACAAATTGTAACGAATTATGAAATCAACACAAGCTTTTTTAATACCCCTCAGATAATTTTATCTAATTGGCGCCAGGTTTATTCAGGGGCACAGCGTAATAATTTTTATGGTAGAGAAAGAGTTAGCTGAAATATATCTTCATTGCATTGCATAAATAACAGTTTTTATGGGGAATCATTACAATAAAATCCACCCCTGAGCTCCGTAGGCAAATAATCATCTGCATTGCTAAACGAAACGAGCAAATAACACAAGTATTTTTTTGAATAAAATGCAGGTTTATACACAGGAATTATTCCATCATATAAAGTAGAGTGTAAAGTGATAGTTATTTAGCGCAGGCTTGAGATAAACCTCCTATCTCACTGTTTTAATTACATATTTTTATTTGAATAAAAAACAGTCGATTTAAATGGAAAGGCTTAAATAATAGGATAAAGTGGGTTTTCACAAAGTTAATCCACAGAGTTATCCACAGATTTTGTGGATAACTTTTGTGACAATTAGATACCTTTTCCCGAAGGTTTTTCATCCGTAAATAACGAGTAGCTATCACTGACATCGAATGGCAGTGAAAACGCGCTATTTATCAGCGCAAGGCTACCTTTAATTTTATAATCAAATGTCTTAAAGGCCTCGGCTCCCAAACCTCTAAATTGCTGGAATGTTTTGAAAATATTCGATGTTACTTCAAAATCCAGCACCCCTTCCCCCAGCCCTGGCACAGTGACACCTTTGTTGCTGACGCCACTTCCAAATTTAATGCCATTGATTTCCATAGCAAAATTGAGGCCCTTAATCGGCAGCGGGAACTGATTTACATTCTTCACTCGCAGGCTCACCTTGTAGCGTTGTTCTAATAAACCCATTGTCACTGGCTCGAAGCCAATAAGACTCAGCTGTGGAACTTCAGGCCGCTGCGTAAGTGCGGAACACCCTGCTAACAGCAGAATAAGAGAGGCTATCAGCGTCGTTTTTATAGCTATCAATTTCATCGTTTATATCCTTTCTTGAACCAGTACCCAGGGTGCAGCGACAACAGCCCATAGTTCGGGCTCACTACAGCTCCAGCTTTTGGCCGTTTCTATTGTCAATTGTTCAATATTTCTTTCGTCGAGTAACTGCTCAACACTCGCCTTGTCGTCAGCGACAAAGCGAGCGGCAACCCTGACAAGATCGAGAGATGCGTGGACCTTGATTACGACACCTCTAGCGAAATGTCGCTCTAGCTCAACCCATTGGATACGCGCAGTTTCACGAGCCATCTCCAGCGTTGATTCAGCCTGTTTATTCGACATGATACCCACTCATATTTTCCTACGAATACTATACCTTAGTTGAGCAGACTTGTACGCTGCATCTAATCGCGGAATTTTCCTTATGCGCTGCAGAAGGTCGGGGATATGAAGGGGTTTTCGCGATAACACTGCAACACTATTTTCATTCTGAGGGCTTTTCAAAACCAGTAACGAGTGAAGAGATTTGTTAACCGCCTCGCAAGTGAACAATGCCGATTTCTTTAACTCAGCTGTCGACTCAAAATTCATCACCAGCACGCCCTCCTTGTTCAAAATGCGAAACAACCGGGCAGCCCAGGTCTTATCCATTTCCACAGCACGCACAGGCTCACCTTCTTCATCGACGAACAAATCTTCAACGATATAGTCGAAAGGCTGCCCCCGATAGCGGCTGACCCAATCAACCGCGTTCGCTCTGATGAGCTGTATATTGGCTCCCTTAACGGAAAAGAAATCTCGTGCGATTCTCAAGTGTATCTTACTTAAATCAACACCGATTACCCTGTTAGGTTGAATGTAACGATTCAGCAGGTTTACCACGGCGCCGCCCCCAACACCCAGTATCAGAATACGTTTAATCGTCGCGTCAGGGCGTAGCAGCGCAGGTAAAAATAGCAAATCCCAAATATTCCCGGTCACTGCCTTTTCAGGATTATATTGGGTATGCAACACCCCATTGGTATATAAGCGTCGCGTATTACCGGCACTTCGCACTTCATATCTAGTTTTATTTTTAACTGTTTGCCACATTATCGCCATGTCGGGAATAGTAGCAAGTCTCTGAAATGCACTCCACTAGACAACTCTCTCCTGATGCTGAATTCACAAGAATTAAACGCTATAGTACGCAGCTCTGCGGAAGTCCTGTAAAAATGGCCGCCACAGAAACATTTTTTAATTCTGGATGTCTAGTCCAGTTGAATTGTAACGGGAGCATGAACTTCATGAACACTTTGGTAACTGCTGAGAATAGTGAATCAAGCGAATCTTATTCACTGTTCAAACAGGTGAGTGACTATCTACAAACAAAAATCATCGGCCAGGAAATGCTGGTTGATCGTTTATTGATTGCGCTGCTGGCCGATGGACACCTGCTCGTTGAAGGAGCGCCAGGTTTAGCGAAGACAACCGCTATCAAAGTGCTTGCAACTCTGTTGGACGGCGATTTTCACCGCCTGCAATTTACCCCTGACCTGCTTCCAGGCGACCTGACGGGCACGGACATATATCGTCCAGAAACTGGTGATTTTCATTTCCAGCTCGGCCCTCTGTTTCACAACCTCGTACTGGCAGACGAAATCAACCGCGCTCCCGCAAAAGTCCAGTCAGCTTTACTTGAAGCGATGGGCGAGCGTCAAATAACAGTTGGGCGCACAACCTATCCTTTACCCCGTCCTTTTCTGGTCATGGCGACCCAAAATCCAATTGAGCAGGAAGGAACCTATCCCCTGCCAGAAGCGCAGCTTGATCGCTTCCTGATGCACATAAATGTCGATTACCCGTCGGCTGACGCAGAGCGGAAAATTCTACAACTCGTGCGTCAACAAGCGGAACAATCCTTTGACGAAGCTGAAAAGCCAACGCTTCAACTCAAACGCGAACAGATCTTTACTGCTCAAAAACAAGTCCTGGCGATGCATATGGCAGAGCCTGTCGAAGAATATATTGTCCAACTGGTGCTAGCCACACGCGATCCCACCCCTTATAAAGCCTCTCTCTCTCGCATGATCAGCTATGGCGCCAGCCCGCGCGCGACCATTGCACTGGATCGTTGCAGTCGCGCACACGCCTGGCTCAAAGGGCGCGACTATGTGTCACCAGAAGATGTGCAGGCAATTGCCCACGACGTACTCAGACACCGTGTGCTCATCTCATTCGAAGCAGAAGCGCAGGGCGATACTGCTGATGCAATCATCCAGGAAATAATCAATCTGATACCGGTTGCCTGATCTCATGATACGCCGATTTAGACAATGGCTTCAGCCGTCTGCCAGAGAAATAGAGGATGAGTCCAACGCTTTAAATCCTTCAACCATGGTGGATATTCACCAGCTGATAGGACTCCAGCGCTATGCTGGAAAACTCGACCTTACCCGAAAACAACCGGCACACGCTCGCATTGCAGGCAACCATTATTCCCGCTTTCGCGGGCGTGGCATGGACTATCAGGAATCCCGCGTCTATCAACCGGGTGATGACATCCGAAATATGGACTGGCGAGTGACTGCACGGGCAGGCAAACCACATACGAAAGTTTATCAGGAAGAGCGGGAACGCCCGATTATTCTGTTTATCGATGTCGGTTCCAATATGTTTTTTGCGACTCAAGGTGCACTTAAATCGGTTATTGCCGCGCAAACAGCTGTCTTATTAGGCTGGGCCGCCGCTGCTCATGGTGACCGGATAGGTGCCTTTCTGTTCAATGGGGAGCATCATGAGCTACGACCAAAAACAGGTAAGCGTGGCGTTTTACAACTCATCCACTCGTTAGTCAATCACAGTAACCCTGTACAGGGCATGAAAACCGTTCGACATAAAGACAGCCTGAACCAGGCCCTCGAACGTCTGCAACGCATCGCACGACCTGGCAGCATGATCTTTATGATCAGCGATTTTACCGGGATTGACCAACACACAGCCGATCACCTTCTACGCTTACACCAACATAATAATATGGCAGCAATGCATATCTATGACCCGCTAGAGCTCACGCCACCGCCACCAGGCAGGTATGCAATTACCGATGGTGATACGACAGGCGTCCTTGACACACGCTCACAAAAAGACGCTTATCAGCGTTATTTTAAGCAACAGGAAAACACATTACATAGCGTCATGCGTCAGTGCTCACTCCCTCTCTACCGTATCGCAACTAACGATAATGTCCCGGCTATCATTCAAAGCGTTTTTGGTATGCCCCATCGCTCTCATGCTCGTACAGCCAGGCAAGGTGTTGCATGACACCTGGCAATCAAACAGCAGTACAATTACGTGACATCCACTTACCCCCCGTGCCTGCATTTTGGCCACCTGCTCCGGGCTGGTGGATTATTACTGCCCTGGCTATCGTCATGGCATTCTGGTTATGGCATAAGCTACGACGCCATCAAGCCCTCAAAAAACAGTGCCACGAAATCCTGTCTCTGCTGGATGCCATTGACGAGCAGAAATCAGGGCTGTCTGCCTACGTCTCAAATCTGTCAATTTTTATGCGCCGACTAGCGTTAATGCGTTACCCACAGCAGCAGGTTGCTTCCTTAACAGGAGAAGACTGGCTTGCCTTTCTGGATAAAACAGGCGGAAAAGGTCAATTTAGCAATGGTCCGGGAGCCATCCTTGCTAATGGACCCTATCAGGCAGATATAGCAAAGATTGACACCCATGCATTAAAAAAACTGGTTCGCCGATGGGCGACCCACAACTGCAGAACCAGCAATGGACATTGATTTCACCTGGCCCTGGTTACTGGCCGCATTACCCTTACCCTTTTTAGTTATGTTTTTTATACCGCGCGCAAAAACAACAGAGCCTGCCAGTTTACACTTCCCGCATTATACTGCGCTGCAAACGATGCTAAGCAAGAAAAAACAATCCCGAAACAATGTGCGCCTGCTGTTAGCGACTCTTGCCTGGGTGGCACTCGTCGCAGCAGCCACACGGCCACAACTTATTGGTGAAACTGTTCACCTGCCCATCACGGGACGCAGCATGATTCTCGCTGTAGACATTTCTGGTTCTATGATGGCAGATGATATGACGGTAGAAAAAAAATCTGCTACACGAATACAGGCGGTAAAATTTGTTGCTGGAAATTTTATCAAACAACGTGATGGAGATCGCATCGGCCTCATTCTGTTTGGAGATAATGCCTATTTGCAAACACCCTTAACCTTTGATCGCAAAACAGTCGGCACCCTGCTAATGGAAGCCCAGGTTGGACTTGCAGGCAAAAGCACCGCTATAGGTGATGCCATTGGCCTGGCAGTTAAACGCTTACGAGACCAGCCCGAAGAAAATCGAGTGCTCATTTTAATGACCGATGGCACAAATACTTCAGGCAACATTGACCCTCTAAAAGCCGCAGACCTGGCTGCACAGGAAGGCATAACAATCTATACTATTGGTATTGGTGGCGGAGCACCCCCTGTTGGCCGATTTTTTAATCGCCCACGCATACCTAACGGTGATCTCGATGAGGGAATGCTGAAAAGCATCGCTCAAAAAACCCACGGCGAGTACTTCCTTGCCAGTGACACCCAACGGTTACAGGCTATATACAAGCAACTTGATGCTATCGAACCTGTTTCTGAAGACGAGCAAAGCTACCGTCCTGTCACTGAACTTTATATGTGGCCTTTAGCCACTGCCTTACTGCTCAGCTTACTCGCTGGTCTCTCTCATCGGAGGATTTTCTCAAATGCTGGTCAATCCAGGTCTCGGCATGCTTAATCAGCTCCATTTTATAGAACCACGCTGGTTTTTAATGTTAATCCCTCTGGCTATCGTACTATGGCTCAACATTCGCTTGAACAAGCCTGACAATCCCTGGGGAAAAATTGTTGACAAAAATCTACAGACTTTATTAATACAGCGAAAAAGTCGGAATAAAAATCGCTTTGCCGCTGGGCTTCTCACTACTGGATGGCTGCTAACCGTCATTGCTCTGGCAAATCCGGCCTGGGAAAAACAGCCGCAACCGCTATTTCAGTCCAATGCTGCTCGCGTCATTGTTCTTGATTTGTCTATGTCGATGAATGCCAGAGATCTAAAACCCTCGCGCATACAACGCGCTCGCTTTAAAGTGGCCGACCTGCTTGAAATTGATAACGAAGGCCAGACGGGTCTGGTTGTCTTCGCTGGTGATGCCTTTAACGTTTCCCCTCTTACTCATGACACCGACACTATTCAATCCTTATTAAAAGTACTCGACCCCTCGATGCTCCCAACCCAGGGAAGCAATGTGTATCTTGGGTTATTGAAAGCTCAGGAGTTAATGCAGGATGCCGGCTTTGCAAAAGGAGAAGTCATTCTAATTAGCGATGGAGTGGCTGGGTCAAGAGCAGAAAAATCCGCCAGAAAATTACGACTGTCTGGCTTTACTGTCTCTGTTCTTGGCGTGGGAACAGTCGCAGGTGGCAACGTTCTCCAGACTGATGGGCAACCTTACAAAAATGCACATGGCATCGTCGTAAATGCTCGGCTGCATCCTGATAAACTTAAAGCAGTTGCTACTGCCGGTGGCGGGAAATACACTGAAATTACTGCTGATTCAGCCGACATAAACCTGCTATTACAACGCTCATCATTCAATGACACAGAAAAAACAGAAAATACTGAATTAACCAGTGATGAATGGAAAAGTGAAGGGCCCTTTTTCGTCCTTATTTTACTCCCACTGGCGGCGCTGGCATTTCGTCGCGGCTGGTTGTTATGTATTTTTTTCATGGTGGGTAGCCTGTCCCCTACATCAGATGCCTTAGCTTTCACCTGGAATGATTTATGGCAACGAGATGATCAACAGGCTAGTCAAGCGCTGCAGAACGAAGAATACGATGCTGTTGAAAAACTATCAACGTCCCCTGCCCAACTAGGCGCTGCAGCTTTCAGAAAAGATGCCTATGAAAATGCACTTAAGCACTTCAGCGCAGGCACGAGTGCTGACGAAGTTTATAATAAGGGTAATGCACTGGCAAAACTGGGGCAATACGAAGAAGCTATCGAAGCTTATGATCAAGCTCTCGCTAAAAGCCCGGCAATGGAAGATGCCGCCTTTAATAAAACTGCTCTGAAGAAGCTACAAGAGCAGAAAAAAGAACAACAGGAATCATCGTCAGATTCGGACAAATCCTCTCAGGAAAAAGAAGATAAAGAAGAAAGCGAACAAGATTCTGGTAACAATAACAGTGATGAGAAAGGCGATGAATCAGAGAAAGACACGAACAGCGATGAGGCTAAGCCTTCTGATAATCAGTTTTCAGATGCCAATGAAGCAATAGATAAAAAGCCCCAGGAAGGGACGCAAGAAGAAAAGGAAAAAACAGCCTCGGAGGAAAGTAACCCAGAGCAGCAAGAGCAAAAAACTCAGCAGGCACCTCAGGAGCAGCAAGGTGAACCTGCTCAAGCAGAACAACTCACCTCCGAAGAACAACTCGCTGCAGAACAGTGGTTGAGACGAATCCCAGATGACCCAGGCGGTCTGTTACGACGAAAGTTCTATTATCAATATAGTCGTCGGACAGATAAAATGTCTCGCGATACGGCTAAACCCTGGTGAATTGGCTCCGATAATGAAACGACTAAAAACAAACCCACTCACTATTGCTCAACTCATTCTCATAGCTGCAGTATTGTCGACTCAATCAACGGCCAGGGCAAAAGTCATGGCACAAATTGACCGCAGTACTCTCTACGAGGGCGAATCAGTTTCTTTACGAATCAGTAGTGATGCCCCTACACCGGTGAAACCTGATTTATCCGCCCTGGAAAATGATTTTACGATTACAAGTAATAGTACCAGCAGCCAATACAGCTTTATTAACGGCCAACAATCCCATGCTACTCGCTGGACGATTCTTCTGACACCTAAAAGAAAAGGCAATATACGCATTCCGCCGATTCATTTGGGATCAGAGGCAACGCCAGCGTTCACGCTGACTGTCGATGATTTCCCTGAAGAGTTAGCAGCCGCGCTTGCTGAGCAACTATTTATCGACGTTGAAGTGGATGTTAATCGCCCCATCTACGTTCAACAACAAATCCCCTATACGCTGAAATTCTTCTACACGGGCGAGATTGACAATGGGAGTCTTGATGGCCCGGAAATCGAGGATGCCGTTATAGAAAAACTCGGCAAAGACAAGCGCTACAGAGAAACTCGCAATGGCACATTATTTAATGTTATAGAAAGGCATTTTGTGATCTCCGCTGAGAAGAGCGGCCAATTCACTATTCCTCCCAGCCGCTTCAAAGGCCATGCGTCGATACCGTACCCTGACACTGACAAACCTGACACGGGAACACTTGATAATCGCGGCTTTATTAATCTCCAGCCTTTCACTCATCGGCTGTCTCGCATCGATCGCCCTGTTCAGGCAGAAAGCGAAGCCTTTAGCCTTCAGGTAAAACCACGCCCGAATCAAACTGCAAAACATTGGTTACCCGCCGAGCAATTGCAATTGCTCGATAGTTGGGCAAGCAATCCACCACGTATAAAAACAGGCGAGCCGGTTACTCGAACAGTGACGATACAAACCAAAGGATTAACCGGATCACAATTACCCTCCCTTGATCTCCCTGAACCACAGGGTGCACGTATATACTCAGAGCCCCCCAAAATCAAAAGCCAGACGGATGGAGAAACGGTGTACGGTAGTAGCATTCAAAGTTTCACCTATATTTCGAGTCAGTTGGGCATCCTCACTGTCCCTGCGGTTACACTCGAATGGTGGGATGTCGAAAAAAACAAAATGCAAACTGCCTCACTTCCAAAATGGGAAATCAATGTAACAAAAGGGAATGCTAACCCGGAGGCCTCACCCGCTATAAAGCCTGACAGGGATAACCAAACCGTTGACGCTACTGACCCTTCCGAAGCGCTTGTAATGGAGAATGGTTATAGCCGCGATATTCTGGTAGCGTTCTTTGTTCTTATGTTTATTACGACCGGCATACTCTTTTTCAATCGCCAAAGGCGAGCGACTGCCAATGAAAAAATACAATCCTCTGCTCAGAAACCGGATATAAATGTACTGCTTGGAAATATTGAAAAAGACTGTCTTAATCGTGCGCCCGATCAAGCCGCCAAAAGTTTACTTGCACTAGCCCAGGAGCTATGGAGGGAGAACCCGCCTAAGACACTGGGTGAGATTGCGCTGCAAATACAGGAAGGTAAGCAAACAATACTCGAACTTGACCGGCAACTTTATGGGAAAAATGACGGCATCTGGGATAGCCGTAAATTACTGGCGCTCGTCAAACAAGGCCTCCAGAAAAAGTCAGGCCCCGTTAATCCGAGCAGTGGAATCCTCAGACCCCTCTATCCGCAGCACTAGAAACCATGTCAAAAATCATTCTTTTTAATAAACCCTTCGATGTATTATCACAATTCACTGATACCGCTGGACGAAAAACGCTAAAAGACTATATACCTGTCTCAAACGTGTACCCCGCTGGACGACTTGACAGAGACAGTGAAGGATTATTACTGCTAACCGATAACGGAAAACTGGCTCATCGCGTAGCGCATCCCAATAAAAAAATGACTAAAGCGTACTGGGCTCAAGTTGAAGGCACGCCCGAATGCAACGACCTTCAGCCTTTACGAGACGGCATTACTCTTAACGATGGACAGTGCAAACCTGCAAAATGCAGAATAATCGATGAACCCGACAGGCTCTGGGAACGCAATCCACCCATACGTTACCGTAAAAATATTCCAGATTCATGGCTGGAAATTTGCATTGCTGAAGGGCGCAACCGGCAGGTGCGTAGAATGTGTGCGGCAATAGGCTACCCCGTGTTGCGACTGATTCGGTATCGAATCGGGTCATGGACTGTTGACAACATTCAAAATGGGGCGTTCGATCTTATCGAGTCAGATGATTAGTTTGCAACTGATGTTGATCGCCATTCACAACGCCCCTCTTCCCAGCTGAACTCCATTAACAACCTCAACCTGAAACAGGCTCTAAAAAAATATTAGCATCCTCGGTTCATTAAAGCCTCGTTGGTAACAATCACCGGCTCTAAAGAAAGCAATACTGAGTAATTAACCATTCATTTCTGTTAATGCTTTCCTGATACGTGTCGATAGATCAATAAAGCGTATACATCTCTCTCATAGCAAACCGATGCCAGGCACAAATACCAGGACAGTTTACGATGAATAACACCCCTCTCGACACACACCAGAAAGCACTCTCAATTAACCTCGATAATAGCAAATATGGAACCATGGCTGAGATTGGCGCTGGTCAGGAAACCGCTGGCTGGTTTTTTAAGGTCGGTGGCGCGTCAGGCACCATTGCTAAAGCGATATCTGCATACGATATGAAGTTTAGTGATTCAATCTATGGCACCTCACAACGCTATGTCAGCCGCGATCGTTTACAGTCAATGCTGGATCTCGAGTATAGATTGTTAATTGAGCGCCTCGGTGAAAAAAGAGGCTCAAAATGTACTTTTTTTGCCTTTGCTAACACGGTAGCCGCTCGCAGCTTTACTCAACAACGAGAAGGCCATGGCTGGCTGGGAATACGCTTTCAGACTGAACCTGATGGTGATGCTTCCCAGATAGATCTGCATGTTTGCCTCAAAGGTAATGAGAATATTACGGATCTGGAAACTCTGGGTATTTTAGGTGTCAATCTCATCTACGGAGCCATGCATTTACATCAAAACCCCGAAGCATTACTAACTTCACTTCTAGACCAGTTGAATACGAATTTGCTTGAGATCGACATGATTGATTTCAATGGCCCTGCTTTTGAAAGAATAGATAATCGCCTGATGGCATTACACCTGGTACAAAAAGGCCTTTCACGTGCAGCCATGTTTCAGGCGGATGGAAAAGTCGTCCAACCAGCAGATTTTTTGTATAAAAAAGCCGTTCTTGTCGAGCGTAGCCGGTTTCGCCCACCAACCCACCTGACCATGAATTTACTCGATTGCGCCCATCAGGAGTTCTGTAAAGAGTTTGATGTGAACGCAGACGATGTCATCGTTATAAGTGAAATGGCGCTCCACAACCTGGTTGACGGAGAAGATATCGACGTGGATGACTTCCTACATCGTATCGAAATCCTCTGCGCGCTAGGCAAGCACGTCATGATTTCTGATTATGGGGAATTTTACCGCCTGGCTGAATATTTAACACGCTCAACGAATATGCCCATTGGTATCGCCCTGGGCATACCTTGCCTGGCAGAAATTTTTGATGAAAAATATTACGACAATCTTGGCGGAGGTATTCTTGAGTCCTTTGGTCGATTATTCAGAAATGAACTGCGATTATTTGTATGCCCTGCTATCGATAGGAGTAACGGTAATCTGGTCGGGGTCGACAACCTGAACGTTCAAAAGCACCTGCACCATTTGTATCTCTACCTGACAGATAATGGTTATATAAAAGAACTTACAACAATCGATCAATCCTATTTGTCAATCTATTCTCACGAAGTGCTTGAAAAGATACGTTGCGGCGATTCAGCATGGGAAAAGATGGTGCCAGAAATCGTCGTAAAAATGATTAAGGAACAACAATTGTTTAATTATCCCGTAAAAGAAACAGCGGTTTCATAGAATGCCCATTACGATTCATCTGTTTTTTCATCAGCAATACGACCTGCTCGATAAGAATCAAACATTCCGAATAGCCAACACAGTAGTAAAGCGATCATAGAAAGGCTGAGCAGAGGGTCGGCAGTATTCGCAGCTTGCTTTGAAAGCATTTCACTCATCATTTCGACATCTAGCACCGTGTCAGTGCTGTGTATTTTCTCCGCTATTTCAAGTGCATTTTCCATTGTGTTTTTTAATAAATAATAAATAGCAGCGGTGGCAGTAGATAGTAGAACAGCAGCAGAAAAATATTTTTTTAAATACAGATGCCCTGTCCCAGGAAACAGGAGCATTGACAAAAGAACCGCTTTCGTAGATTTTCTCATAAATACCCTTAATGTGTAACTGCCGAGCTGTTTTTAGAGACATCGGCGAAAGCCCCAGTATGGCCGATTTTATTGGCTATGATTCAGAGAGGAGACAAACTTATCGCTCTGGAACAATCACTCCATCATCGCCAGGTTTACGCGTTAAAATACCGCGCCACGTCAGAAGTCGAAACATCAGCAAAAACCCTGTGACGGCCGTAAAATAAACTGGCTCCATACTGCCGGGTTTCACTGATAACCAAAAATGCAATAAAACCAGAAGACTGGCCGCGTAGGTAGCACGATGTATTCTACGCCAGTATTTCCCTAAGCGCTTCATCATGAATTTTGGAGAGGTCATCCCTAATATTAGCAGAATCAAGTACGTTAGCATTCCTGCCAGGAGATATGGCTTTTCCATAACCTCTTCGATAATCCAACTCATATTCCAGTCGATATCAAAGTGCAGCCATGTCAGAAGATGGAGAGACGCATAAAACAGTGCATACAGCCCGAGCATTCTGCGCAATTTAATGACCCAGTTCCAGTCACTGATACGCTTTCCATACCTGGCTTCAAGCTGCTGACAAATATAGGCCATAAGACGTCTTACCGGCGTGACCGTCAGACTGAGAACAAGAAATATCAATGCCCATTCTCCCGTTTTCTGCTCTAATACCTGCAGAGGGTTAACACCTAAATCATCGGTATAAAAATGGTACGCAATGCTAATAAATGGCATCAACGACGTAAGGAAGGTTGCCCACCAGATAAAGCGGTAGTGTGTTTTAAGCCAGAACGAAACAGGTTGGAACATTAATAATGCTTCTGTAAATCCATACCACGATAAAGGTCAGCCACCTGCTCAGCATAGCCGTTAAACGCTAATGTCGCTTTTTTTCTCAGCTCCCCGATTCTATTTTCTCGCCTTTGGCTCCAGCGGGGATGCGAAACAGCCGGATTTACATTGGCATAAAAACCATATTCACTCGCAGCCGTCAGATTCCAGGTCGTCTCTGGCTGAGACTTCATTATGCGAATATGTGTGATTGCTTTGGGGCTTTTAAAGCCATACTTCCACGGGACAACAATTCTTGCTGGCGCTCCATTCTGTTTTGGCAACTCATTATCGTACATACCGGTTGCGAGTAGAGTAAGAGGGTTCATGGCTTCATCAAGTCTGAGGCCTTCACGATAAGGCCAGTCTAAACTCCCCGTTCTCTGGCCAATCATTTCACTGCTACGATGCAAACTAATGAAAGCAACATACCGTGCGGAAGAAAGCGGCTTCACCAGTGAAAGAAGTTTACACAGGGGGATACCATTCCAGGGGATTACCATTGACCAGCCTTCAACACAGCGTAACCGATAAATTCTATTTTCGATCGTAAATCGCTTAACCAGATCATCCATGTCAATGGTTATCGGTTTCTCAACTTCACCGTCGATAGTCAATGCCCAGGGTGTGGTCGTTAACTCCTGTGCCAGGATACGCACGGCTTCTTTATTGGTCGAGAATTCGTAATAATTATTGTAGGAAGTAATTTGTCGCAAGCTGTTCGGTTTGTCTTTTCGAAGTTTCTTTGTATTAATGACGTTACATTGACTCTGTACGCCCTGAGGCAATAACGAAGCTGAAATCCCGACACCCATGCGCTGGATGAATTGGCGGCGGTTTAAATAAATCTGCTGGCTTGTTGTATCATTTTCAGTGAGACCGAGTTTTTTTCGAATAATCATTATTTAAATTACCCTCTACGGGTGTAGAGGGTAAAAAGACTACTGCAATGGAAGCTCAGGCAAACCCACCACCTGATAGGGAGAACTCAGAGTTTCCATGAAAGCCACCAGATCTTTCTTGTCTTGCGAGCTAAGATCGAGTGATTTCATGTTAGGTGACAGGTTCGTTTTAACACTACCACCTTTATCATATTGATCAACAACACTTGCCAGCGTTGCGGAAGATCCATCATGGAAATAGGGTGCCGTGCGGGATATTTCTCGCAAAGTCGGCGTTTTGAAGGCCCCTTTCATTAAACGGAGTGGTCTCTCACTATAACGGCCCATATCAGGCTCTTTATCACCCCAGGAAGCTAGCCCAATATTATGGAACCCATCATCGGTAAAGTTGGGGGCAGAATGACAAACACTGCAATTCGCTTTGCCAACAAACAGTTTAAATCCATTAATCTCGCGTGCATTCATCGCTTTGGCATTGCCTTTAACCCAGTCATCGAATCTGGATTTATTGCTCACCACTGTACGTTCATACGAAGCAATTGCCTTTGAGACAGTGCCTGCATCGATTGCCTTTCCAGGGTAGGCTTTACCAAATTTCTCAATATAGCCTTCGCTTTGATTTAACCAACGAAACAATTTTTCAGTATCCATGTTCATTTCAACCGTCGCTTCCATGGGTCCCATAGCCTGATCTTCAAGAGACGCTTTGCGCCCATCCCACATCTGAATGGAGTTGTAACCGGTATTGATAATGGTTGGAGAAGCTCGGCCTAATACTTTACTCTTGACGCCTTTGGCCGTTGGCAAACCATCTGACCATCCCAGTAAAGGGTTATGGCAAGTTGCACAGGACATATTGCCATCGCCAGACAGACGAGGATCGAAAAACAGAGACTTGCCAAGTGCAACCCGATCAGCTGTGGGTGCATTATCTGCAGGATGTGGCGGCGTATCAGGAAGTAGCCACTCCTGCAAACTTGAATGCCCCGCCTTAAAGACATAATCAGACTCTTCGGCAAAAAGGCTATTTGATAACACGCTGGCACTCAAAGCCAATGCAAATACTATTTTCATCGTCGTTACTCCTCAGGGAGACACTCGTAAAGTTTTAATGTAAAGAATGATCGACTTAATTTCATTCTCAGACAAATCACCGCCAAAAGGAGGCATTCGAGGCGACCGCCCCATTTTGCCACCGCCCTTATGAATGATGTCGCTCAAATAAGAATCAGGCGCCCCACTAAGCGTTAAATTAAACGGGGGAGGATTCTTGATAATTCGGCTCATTTTACCGTCACCCAGGCCATATTTCCCATGACATAAAGAACAGCGGCCCTGGAAAACGGCACGACCAATTTTCATGGAAGGCGCGAGTTTTTCGCCTGCAACCTTCAGGTAATCAAGCGCACTTTCCAGATCATCACGCATGAACAGAATAAACTTACTCACCGATTTAAGTTGTGTGGCAGTTAACTCGTCGCCCCAGGGAGGCATCTCTATACTCACTTCCGGCAACCCCCCACCATACGAAATAACCTGCTCAATCGCTCTAGCATCTTTCGCATGCACAGGATCCATCAAGTTAGTTGATGGATAATTTTTTAGTGATAACGGAAGAATGCCCTCACCCATCCCGTCACTCCCATGGCATAAAGCACAGCGCGACTGGAAAACCTGCGCACCATATTCAAGGCAGGGTTTTGCTTCAGTACCACAGGCATCAATTGAACCCCCTGCTGTCGCCACTCCACTCAAGGCAAGGAGAATTATCGATAGAAATAGCTGAGTAGGCATAATCATGCTACTCAACAATGATTTTCATTTGCATATTCGGATGAATAGCACACTCAACATCAATCGACCCTGTCTCATCAAATTTCAGCACTTTAGTTTCACCTTTCGCATAAGATCCCAGATCAAATGTCTTGATGGGAGAGAGGCTGAACACATTATGGAAAAACGGGTCTTTATTTGGGAAACTGACCGAGTCTCCCACCTTGATTGTCAGTTCTGACTTTGTGAACTTTTTATTTTTCTGCCCCACTTCAAATTCTGCTGCTGATATTGAATTCATTATGAATAGTGAAGATAAACTTACGAATAGCATTGATTTCAGTTTCATTGGAATAGCCTTTTTCATGTTTGCACCTTTCGATTTCTGTATTATGTTTTGAATAGATTGACAATCTCTGATAAGTCGCCAGACGACGCTGCTAATGATTCCGAACGCTGAATCAACGACCTGGACTGCTCACGATTTTTTCCTGAAACTGAAGACAATTGATCAGAAGCGGTCGCAATACTTTCAATTGCACTGGACTCACTGGCAACGATATTTTGTAATTCATGCATAGACTGACTGATTGCCGAAATATGTTTGCTACTGCTTTCAGTCTGTGATGCTGCAGTCTCCAGTTCGCTAATATTGGTGTTGGCATTTTCTGCAACACGCCGCATTGAAGTCACTGTTTCATCAACGCTCCCACTAATGTCTCCAACGAGCGTGGTAATTTCATCTACCGCACTGCTGGTATGCCCTGCCAGGGTTCTCACTTCATCTGCCACCACAGCAAAGCCTCGGCCGTGCTCGCCGGCTCTAGCTGCTTCAATTGCTGCATTCAAGGCCAATAGATTCGTCTGCTCTGAAATTCCACTGATGGTCTGAGTAATCGATGTAATTCTTTCTGCGATACCTGAAAGCCTGGAGCTTTTATCTGCCGTATTTTCCATTTCATTTCGAAAGGCATCAAAGTTAGATACAATTTGCAGAATTTTTTGAGTTGATGCAGT
>JAZGER010000209.1:0-2962 GCA_036478835.1 Gammaproteobacteria bacterium
GTGAGGATCAAAACCTTTGCCATTGTCCCGGATTGTCAGTTCAACTTCGCGTTCGTTCAGACGGTTAAGCTTTACGTTAACTTCAGTTGCAGCAGCGTGTTTCACGATATTCGTCAAGGCTTCCTGCGCTATACGATAGAGGTGGATATTTGCCGTCTCACTTAGATCTGACAATATTCCCTCAGTGCGAAGCACGCAGAAGGTATTTTCATGATGCCCGTTCCAGTCGTCAATGAGCCGTTCCAAAGCAGTCACCAGTCCCAGCTCATCGAGCACCACCGGCCGCAGGCGATGCATCATACCGCGTACAACACTATATATGTGATCACTGATATCAATAATCGAACCTGCTGCTTGATTGTTCTCGCCGCTTTGTTGCTTCAGTGACACTGCGACAGCTTTGATCGCGCTGATCGATTGTCCCAGTTCGTCGTGTAACTCCCGTGCTAGATGGCGGCGTTCAGCTTCGGCGATATCCAGCGTACGTTTACTGAGGTGGCGGTTTTCGCGCTGCTGTTTTTCCAGCACCTCGGCCATGTGGTTGAAGCGTACAGACAGGCTATTTAGATCCGGCAAGCTAAAGTTTGGTAACCGTGCTTGATAATCACCGGCCTCGATAACTGCCAGTCCTGAACTGATTTCACTGATGGGTTTCAGGGATCGCTTGATGACCCAGGTAATCAGAATAAGGCTAAGCGCTGTGAAGGCCAGAATCAGGCTAAGAATGTTACGGGTTTCATTCCAGACTTCGCGTATTTCGTCTGCCGGGTTAGGCACAATGACAATTTCGGTAGGCGCTGCACCGGGACTTCCCAGGCGGCGGCGGTATTCAGTTTGTGCCGGAGTGATCAGTTTTGCGAACCATTTAGGCACTGTATCGAGTGTGGTATCCGGGTTCAGGAAAGTGGGTTGGATAATAGTGCCATCTGGCCGCAGTACAGCGATATTGAGATGGCGTGTCCGGTCCAGATCTTGCAGGTGGCGAATTAATATATGTTGTGATGTATGTGGGTCGTCCGTTTGGGCGCTGATAATGGCGGCCGACAAGAGTTGCAAGGTATGTTTGGCGCTCGATTCTGTTTCATGCGCCACCGTCTGCCGGGCGGTATTGACTGCGATGTATGCACCCGCCATCAGCATGGTAAACACAACGGCCAGGATAAGCAGGATCAATCGTAAACTAAGACTCATAGATCATAACTCGCGAACAATTGCGTACCACCGTCTTCTTCAGTTGAGGCATCATAATAGAGTGAACGCAAACTTAGGTGTCCAGCCTTTCCCAATTCACCGCCAGGAATCATCGAGTGGAAATCCTTTCCGCCAAACAAGCGATGACGTTGCGTGAGGTAAAGCCTTCCCAAACGGTTATGGCGCAACATGGTGTCTAGCATCTGTGGTCCGGCAACAAGATAAATACTTCGATACCCCAGCGTCTCCAATTCTTGAGTCAGCACATCACCCTCTACCAGGCGATCTTTACCGGCGATAATAACCCGACAGCCTTCGCTTTCCCAGAAACGGATACGCGCCGGATCGGCGATTTTCCCCGTGACAATGATGATTGATTGCCCCTGATCATGCAGCGTATCCGGCAGAGAAAAATCCAGGCTTGCACTGGCAATAACGATATCTGGCTGTGGCTTTAACCCCTGAAGCTTGCGCCAGACAGGCAAGTCTTCTGCGCCTGCCTGTACACCCACCTGTAACACATTACCTAGCTGTTCTCGTGCGAGTACACGCAGGTAGCCACCATGTGTGATCAAACAATCAGCCTGTGCCTGCAATTCCAGAAACAGTCGAAAATCATTGCGATTTGACATCCCCTCAGGCATAAAAGAATCTTCATGACCGGAACCTTTAAGCGCAATGCGTCCATCCAGACTGGAGACAAAATTCGCATAGATAAAAGCACTATCATTATTGCCACACTGATGAAGTTGTTCCTTGAGATATAATCCTTTCAACGTGAGCTGACGTTGGGGTGTAGGATATAATTGGATTATCTCGGACATAACTTAATATTATACGCATGACACCATGCAGGCTGCTGAAACTTCTATGTTAAATCTTTTCTGCCCGATATAGCTCCCTCCCCCTCAGGGGGAGGGTTGGGGAGAGGGGATAAAATAAAAGTGTTTATTACCTTATTTATTTTAAAATATTAGTTATTAATATCGACAATCTACGGCGGTGAAAATGTCAATTCATAAAAAGCCCCAAATCATGGGCATCCTAAACCTAACTCCAGACAGCTTCTCCGATGGAGGGCTGTATCTTTCCGTCGACCAAGCCCTTACACGCGCCAAAGAAATGGTACTTCAAGGTGCCGACATCATCGATATAGGCGGTGAATCAACACGCCCAGGTTCAAAACCCGTATCAGTCACCGAACAAAAGCAACGGGTCCTGGAGATTTGTAAAGCCCTGCATGAAGAATTCGGCAACAGCATTACACTCAGTATCGATACGACACACGCTGAGGTCGCTGAAGCGGCACTGGATGCCGGTGTAACTTTAGTCAATGATATTTCTGCCGGGCGTGACGACCCAAAAATGTTCACGCTGTGTGCAGAAAGAGGAGTGCCAATCGTGCTGATGCATATGCAGGGAACGCCGGAGACCATGCAGAAAAATCCACATTACGATGATGTAGTGACCGAGGTTCGAGATTTCCTGATTCAACGTGCCGATGCAGCGCAGCTGTCGGGTATTAAACCGGAACACATCATGATCGATCCAGGTATCGGCTTCGGCAAGACATCGTTGCATAACCTGGCGCTACTTAATGGTCTTGCAAAATTTGTGGCAACAGATTACCCGGTCTTGCTAGGTACCAGTCGTAAACGATTTATGGGGAAACTTGCGAATACCGACAAGCCTGAGGCATTAGTCCACGCAACCTGTGCTACTACGGCATTGGGTGTCAGAGATGGGGTCAGCATGTTTCGCGTTCACGATA
>JAZGER010000210.1:0-2129 GCA_036478835.1 Gammaproteobacteria bacterium
CCTGATGAACCGACACCCGCTGCAGTACGGCGATATTTAGCCGAATTTCTGTGGGATCCGCGCGTTGTGGAAATGCCGCGCTGGTTATGGTGGTTTGCGCTCCACGGCATTATTTTGCGGGTTCGCCCCGGTAAAGTAGCCAGGGCCTATCAGTCGGTTTGGACCGATACAGGTTCACCTTTACTAGCCATTACCCGTCGGCAAGGTGAGTGTCTGCAGGCTGTCCTGGATACACAACATCAAGCACCGGCCGACGTTGCCATCGCCATGCGTTACGGTAATCCGTCTATTGCTTCTGCATTAAAAGATCTACGTGACAAGGGTGTGCAGCGATTACTGATATTGCCCATGTACCCTCAATATTCTGCCACGACTACAGCGTCTGTCTATGATGCGGTATTCGACGAAATAAAGACCTGGCGGCGGGTGCCAGAGTTACGGCTAATTCAGACGTATTACAATGATGCGGGATATATACAGGCGTTGAAAGCCAGTGTTGAACAGTATTGGCAGCAACATGGCCGAGCTGAGCGTTTGTTGATGTCATTTCATGGTATTCCTAAAAGCTCAATAGCAGCGGGTGACCCTTACCATTTTGAATGTCTGGAAACGAGCCGTTTGCTTGCAGAAGCGTTAGGTCTGGCAGAGACGGACTATGCGATAACTTTTCAGTCACGCTTTGGCCGGGACGAGTGGTTAAAGCCTGCCACAGATCACACACTGGTTGAATGGGGCAAGTCAGGGGTTAAGTCGGTGCAGGTGATTTGTCCGGGTTTTAGTGCAGATTGTCTTGAAACGCTTGAAGAAATCGATGAGCAAAATCGTAACTTTTTTCTCAAATCGGGCGGTGAAAGCTTTTCTTATATTCCAGCATTAAATGATTCCGACGATCATATCAATGCGCTGGCAGATCTGGTATTGCAGCATTTGCAGGGTTGGCAGGAAACAGAAGCTGGAAGTCAGGATCAAGTGCGTGTTAGAGGTGCCTGACGCAAATACTGCGCTCAAACCTTGCATCGGTGTTAGTAGTTGTCTGGCTGGAGAGAAAGTCCGCTACGACGGTGATGCCTCACCGCATGATTATATCAACGATAAATTAGCTGCTGTGTGTCAACTCATTCCGGTTTGTCCGGAAGTCGGGATTGGTATGGGAGTTCCACGGCCACCAATCCATCTGGTTGGGATGCCGGAGGCACCTGAAGCGGTAGGTGTTGATAATCCAGAATTGAATGTTACCCGTGCCTTACATGATTTTGCGCGTACTACTGCTGCGAGTTTACCACTTATTGCGGGTTACATATTCAAGAGCCGGTCGCCGAGTTGTGGTTTAGGCAGTGTTAAAGTGATGTTAAATTCAGGTGAAGTGGTCAGTAACGGTAATGGTCTTTATGCGCAGAGTCTAATCCATACGATGCCTTTATTGCCGGTGGTTGACGAAACTTGTCTGGATGATCCGGAACATCGAGATCATTTCCTTGAGTGTGTTTTTACATACCATCGTTGGTTGCTGTTTATGGAGCATCGCATAACGGTTCAGAGCTTGCGGAATTTCCATAGCCGCCATGAATTATTAATCAGGGCGCGCGGTGAGACAGCATGGAAAACTCTGGATGCAATTATTCTGGAAGCTGAATCAAAGCCATTGGAGGAAATCAGCGAGCGTTATATTACCCACCTGATGCGAATAATTCAGACGCTGCTAAAACCCAATCAACATGTTCAAATACTAAAATCGGTTGTTAGTTGTCTGGAGGTGGAATTATCTGATCACACCCGAGCTGAAATCAGCAGGGCTGTCAATGACTATGATAACGGCATTGTTGGGAGAGATGTGCCAGTCAAAAAAATCAGGGCTGTGCTTTTTACAATCCCACCGCATCGCTTGCAAAAACAGGTCTACCTGAATCCATCCGACCAGGAAGCGGAATTACGATTTTGAATCAATTATATAATGAGCTGGATTTTCAGCGGGCGCGGCAGGCATTGGATAAGTATTGCCAACACCAGAACCAGCTCCATAATTCTGTACCTTTGATTGTTGAGTCCAGGCCGCCCTGTTTAATACTTGTTAAGATTGACCGGCGCAGTAAAAAATTCAATCCGCAAATCAAGTGTTGTTTCAAGGAGGA
>JAZGER010000211.1:0-3005 GCA_036478835.1 Gammaproteobacteria bacterium
ACTTCAACCATAACCTTAACGTCTTTTTCTGAATAAGTGCCTGGCCGCTCACTGATTAACCCGATGACACATCGAGCCGGTATGTTTGAGGCACGACTGAGCGCGACAAAAAGCAGTGCTTGCCCCATCGGTGATACATCCTTACCGCGTAATGCGGCTAATGCACCGAAATTTTGATCCCCAGAATCGGCTTCAGGGGCATCGCTGACATCAGACGCTTCAGCATCTGATGCATGGGTCATTCTCTTATGTTCAACCAACCAATCCACGATGGCGCTAATGGACAAGGTCTCATTACCGGCCATCAACGTCTTTACTACTTTTTGGACAGCCGGCGCATTTTTTTCAACAAAATTTTCTGCCTCCAGATAGCGATCAAGATCCGGCTCCGGAAGTGAAAGCGGGCTATCCACCAACCCGACCTGTTTCGTTATCTTCACCGGGATAACTTGACTGACCCCAACGCCCTTAAGATCGAACAACACCGTTTCATTGCCCAGACTGTCACTTAAAACACGATGGTCTATAGATACCTGCAGGTCAGAAGAGGACTGAAAAGGTGAATGAATCATGGGCGTATACAGCCGGAACTGGGCAGCTTTCAAGTCACGCCCCGTATAATTTTGCAAACGCAAGCTGACCCCGACAACGGCTTGTGACGGATAGTCATTTAACGAGACTGATTGGTCAGGTTCTGCTACTTGAGTTTTATCACAGCCTGATACGAACACAATCAGTAGCGTGTACAACCCAAAACAGAATAATCCATGCTTACTCTTACTTGTCATTATTTCCCAATTATTAGCTTTGTATTTTTATCCGTCATTTAAAATAGCTTGTTACTTCATGGCCAGTTGAACAGCCCCATCAGAACGAAACAACCTTTGTGCACTACCGGCAGTTTGCTCATTTAACGAATCGAGCAACCGCATGGCTATATAATGATTTTCGTTTTCCATAAAACGTTGTTTCTGTGGATCTACAACACGCCAGACATGATCAACATAGACTTCCACCCAATTGTGGTAATCACTGGATTTGGCAATTGTATCTTCAGCGTACACAAACCCGGCCACTGGCCTGGCGTAGATACTGTTTGCTCGTGCAAGCGCAGTGAATAAATACATATAGCCGGTACAATCTGCACTGCGGTGTTGCAATGCGTAGAGCGCTCCACGGTCACGCTTAATATATTCAACATTTTCTAAATGACGTGTAACCCACTGAAATGTCTTTTCCAGCGTCGCTAAAACAGTATCCCCTTTTAAGGTTTTCGCAATGCGCTGGATCGCAGGATCATCAACTTCAATATAGGGCGCCGCTTTAAGATATTGTTCACTTATACTTTTGTTTAAACGATTAGGTTCCTGCGCCATCGCTATCTCAACATTAACCACGACTGTCTTACTGCCAAACGGCGGGATGTTGTCTAATGAAATCAAGAGGCGTTGATTACCGGCTGCATCAGTCTCTATTTCGTAAGTGCTCGTAACATCGACACCCAGCATTTTTTGCTGTGCGGTTATTTTTACAGGCGCGTAAGCCCAAAAGCTTGCACGATCAAGTAGTTTGTTGGTCGGGTTTTCTACTAAAAAGCGATACTTAATTACTCGCGTGGTTGGATACTGCCCTTCAACCTCTTCTATTTTCGTATCAGGCAGCAACCACAAAGCCGCCCCAATGATCAATAAAATAACCCCAACGACAACGACACGATTCAACACGCTCATCCTCCGCAGCGCCTCACCGGTTCAGGGCCGCGCAACATTTTAGATCTCATCGCAAGATGCTGGGATAAATAGCCTTGATACGCTTCAGTTCCACCCGCCAACAGAAACGTATGTGAAACAGCATGCTCTTTCAATAATGCTGTAATCGCTTGGTAATTTTTGCCTTGTCGGTTTGCTAGTAGAACAGCATTGCGGGTGTCGCCCTGCTCATTTTTTTTAAATGCGTTAACCAGCACGTTCACCAATTGATCCATATCTCCTGGGTACTCAATCACCTTATGACCGGCTAGAGACACAAAGGTGGATTTTTTTTGATCATCAAGCAATATCACTACCCATTGACGCTCGGGTAATGCTGAGACAAATTCAGGTGGTGTAATTACACGATGGTGAGCTAATGCTGCTTTGTTACCGTCGACTGGTCCACTCATGGTAATCCAGGAATGAATGCCACCGTCGAGCACTTTAACGTTATCAAAACCATCTGCCATAAGCGCCTTACATGTACTTAACAGCTCAACATGTGTCCGGCCCTCGTTAAGGAGCACGACCGCTCGATGCCGCAGGAAACTCTTTTGTTTAACCGCAAACAGGGGAATATTGACCGCACCGGGGATTCGATGTGAAGCATATTCAGCCTTGTTCCGCACATCAACCAAGGTGATCCGATTATTTTTCCAATCCTTGAAAACGTCACTTACTCGAACAAAACAGTGGTGGGTCTGGGCATCACCTGCATCACTTAATGCCGTAAAGCCGTAATCTTTTATCAGGTCTTGATCTTGATTGTATTGAGCAGTACACCCGAAGACTTCTACTTTTTTCTTGTCAGTCAATTCAGACGGCAACGCACTGCTTGCCGTTGAGAACAACAGCAATACAGCAACAAGCAGACATAGGCTCATTGCTGTATTCACACGTATAAAAATCAGGCAGAAACTACCCGATCCATTTTTAGAACCGCTACCGCTAAGCATACAACCCTCTCCTCCCATGGGTTATCTGAAAAGCCTGCAAACGGTAGAGCACGTATTACCTGCTCTTCCATTTTATTGACTAAATGCTTTTAGCTTCTGTATCGAAGCTTTAATTGTTAAGTTAAAAACATCCAATCGTTGGAAATCCTATGCCATTACATCCACACAAGAAAAGAATCATTCATTGACTCTAGTATTACTGATTGGAGCGACAGTACTGGAGGCTGCGAACACGCAAAACCTACAATGAATCATTTAAATCCATTGGACTGCCCAGTAGGGATGGGAACAACATAAA
>JAZGER010000212.1:0-5363 GCA_036478835.1 Gammaproteobacteria bacterium
AGATATTTAGTTGGTATTCCGGTTCCGATGGAGTGAAAGTTGGTAGAAACTCTACGATTGAAAACAGTTTCATTAAAGTGAATGATGATGCAATCAAAATGTATAACAGCAACCTGGTCATTCGCAACAACGTGTTATGGCAAATGACGAAAGGCGCTGCTTTTCAGTTTGGGTGGCAGACAGTGGTGACTGTCAGAAACGTTAAGGTATCTAATATCGACGTGATACATAGCGATGCATTTACCGATTATTTTAAAGCTGAAAGATCGGATAACCAGCCTTATCTGAGAAGTTCAAAAGCCGTTTTCAGTTGTATGGGAATTTTGAACAGTGAAATTAGCGAAGTTGTTTTTGATGGGGTGCGTGTCGAAGATAAAGGACTGTTGCGCCTGATTGGTATGCGACTGGTTTCTTATGGGCCGGGTGATCGCTACTGGGGGAACCTGAAGCCTGATTCACGTAAAATGATTTCAGGCATTGCCTTTCGTAATATCGAAGTGGCGAAGGCGCCTTATAAGCAGAACTTCCTTTATGCTAATAAAGGCGGTTCGATCAGTAATATCAGCTTTGAAAACTTCTCTGTGAACGGTGTTAAAAGTCGTGGCACATGGGACATGACAAGCGTGATTGATGGTGCTGGATTTACCGCTGTAGAGAATGTTAGCAATATCTTTTTTATTGATTAATGTTGTTCGTCTCGCACCACAAAAAAGCCTTGCTAGTGTAAGGCTTTTTTTGGTTATGAGATTAGGCGATTCTCCTTGATATTTTCTCGCCGCTCACTTGCAGAGCATGTAAAAGAGCTAAGATCTGATTTTGTTTGCGTATATATTGATTACTCGATGGTTTCGCCGGCGAGATGGTTACCATTATAGAAAAGTAAGTCTTCATGTCATTTCAGTGTTTTCCGTGCATTCCGTGGCCATTAAAAATCGAACTTTGTGCCTTATAAGGTTTGCACGTACTTGCTTATTATAAGCTTTGCAAACAGGGTGTCTTAGCGAGACATTAAAAAATATAATGGTCATAAATAAGAATGTTAATATTAAAAAAGTAAGATAATAGATTAAAATTTGGCTATTATTTATTAATTTTCTTGATATTTTCAGGGATAGGGCGATAATAGTCTTTAATTCATCCGAATAGGATGTATTTTATATTTAAAAGGCATATTTATGGCTGTTAATGATGTTTACTCGCAATCAGACAAACGCATCGAAGAAATGCTGGGTGATCGTTTCAAATCACTTCGGCTCAACAAAAATATGACACAGCAATCGTTAGCTGATGCAGCCGCGCTATCATTGAATACGATTAAAGCGCTGGAAGCGGGTCGGGGTAAGTTAGCAACAATCATCGCCATTTTACGCGAGCTTGGAGAGCTGCAACAGCTTGACCAGTTTATTCCTGAAGCTGCGATTAGCCCACTGCAGTTGGCAAAGACGCAGGGCAAACAGCGTAAACGTGCGTCTGGCCTGCGTGTCACTGAGGTGGAGGGTAAGTCGCCGTGGTAAAAAAAGTTGATACCGCACGGGTGATACTTTGGGGGCAGGTTGTAGGCGCGGTCTCCTGGCTGGAGGATCATGAATATGGTGTTTTTGAGTATGATCCGAAATTTCTAAAACTCGGGCTGGATTTATCCCCAATTCATATGAGTATTGACGAAGCGCAGCACAGTAAGCGCATATTTTCTTTTCCCGCATTGAATAAGCAAACCTATCTGGGGTTACCCGGATTGCTTGCAGACGCTTTGCCCGACAAATTTGGAAACAGCATTATCGATGCCTGGCTAGCACGTAATGGCAGAACGATTAGCAGTTTTAGTCCTGTAGAACGTTTATGTTATACCGGTAAGCGAGCAATGGGGGCATTTGAATTTGAGCCTGCTATGGTTGATCAATTTGATGCGTCAGTACCGGTAGAGGTTACGCAGTTGGTTGAGCTGGCACAATCAATCATATCGCAACGCAATGTTCTGGATGTAAGTCTGGGTGATTCTGGCAAAGAAAACACCGAAGCGATTATGGATATTTTACGTGTGGGAACCTCAGCGGGCGGCGCTCGCCCCAAGGCCGTTATTGCAACGAACCCGGAAGGCAAAGTGATGTCTGGGCAGTCGCAGGCACCGCCTGACTATGATTACTGGGTCCTGAAATTTGATGGTGTGACTGACCTTGAGCTGGGTGAGCC
Source organism: Gammaproteobacteria bacterium (assembly GCA_036478835.1). GTDB lineage: Bacteria > Pseudomonadota > Gammaproteobacteria > DSM-19610 > DSM-19610 > JAZGER01. Next base: position 2,191 of record JAZGER010000212.1, read on the forward strand.
GAATGGCTACGGGCGTATTGAATATGCGTATTCACTGATGGCGAATGCTGCAGGAATTACAATGAGTGATTGCCGGCTACTCGAGGAAAATGGCCGCGCACATTTTATGACGAAACGCTTTGATCGTGTCAATGGACGGAAACTATTCATGCAGTCGCTCTGTGGAATCGCCCATTATGATTTTAATCTGGCAGGGGCATACAGTTACGAGCAAGCGTTTATGATTATGCGAAAACTTAGACTGACGAAAGCAGACGCTATCGAGCAGTACCGTCGAATGGTCTTTAATGTCCTTGCCCGTAATCAGGACGATCACACCAAGAATATTGCCTTCCTGATGGATAAGGATGGAAAATGGCGGCTATCTCCGGCATTCGATGTAACTTATGCCCATAACCCAGCGGGTCAGTGGACGAATCAACACCAAATGACACTGAATGGAAAGCGCGGTGACTTTAATCGTGAAGATTTACTGGCTGTCGCAGAGAGTATTAGTTTGAAAAATGCGGGTGAAGTAATTAACTCGATTGCGGCCGCTGTTGAAAAGTGGCCTGAATTTGCATCACGGGCGGGGGTGTCGGGAAAGAGGATGAATGAAATCGCGAAATACCATCGTTTGAATAGTGTGGGTTGATTGGTAGCCTGTAACGGTTTTGTTTTATTTCTGCGTGGCTATGGAGACAGTTTCTTGTCTCGCATTAGGCAACCATCCCCAGACAGTTGCCTTCAGAATCAATTACAGGGGCACTACAGGCTCACGGCAATTCCCAGACTTTCAGGTAATCAACACTGAGTGTCGCGGGGAAATCCAGCAGGTTATCTGGCGCACCTGGCCAGTCTCCACCGACGACAAAATCAATGATCATGTTAGGTCCCGGTGCCTGGATTGAGCTACCGTTCTGATACCACAGCATTTCCGCGTATCGAACCAGAATGTCATCGACAAACCAGGCCACATGGCTTGGTGTGACTAAGGCTGCAAACGTATGGTAAGTGTTCGCGTAGTTGGCAGTGTTGCTGTACTGGTTATCAAATGTGTTCTCATGCGCAAAAATATTCGGGCTCTGATAGTTGCCGTGTAAGGTGTGGTAAGAGGTATAAGTATTCCAGTTAGGATCACCGCTCCCCTGAACAATTTCCACGATATCGATTTCAGGTGGCCAGACATTCGGCTCGTCGGAGAGTAACCAGAAGTTGCTCCAGAATCCGGCGCCCTCAGATGTTTGCATGCGGGTTTCATAGTAGTAGGTTTTGGCAGGGTCCAGTATGGCGCGTGAGCGAATCATGCCTGATTCGATTCCACCGTCAGTCAGGGAATACAGGTGGGCGACAAGTTCCAGGCTATCATTATCCAGACGGTGATTATCATTGTCGCTCATTCTCGACCAGGCGTTGTTAATGAGCTGCGCCCGACCGATTCCCTGGCTCTTGAAATCACGCCCATGTTTGTATCGGGTTGTGAAATGCTTATACAGCTGAGAGAGTTCTGGCTCGTAAATCTTGATTTCTCCATATTCGGTTGGCGCGTCTGTTTCGAGTTGGTTATGGAAGAATTTAAGCGCCACATTGTTCCAGTCAGTAATCGCAGTGCCTGGATTGTCTGTGTCAATACGAATTTTGACCTTGTACCAGCCATTGCCCAGATCTTCCAGTGCAGTCCAGAGTGCCTGGTAGCCGGCCTGTACTTTGATATAAGGTGAGGCTGTTGACGTGTCTCTTAGATAGAAAACCCATTTGGCATCGTTTTCGCCTTCGTAGATTGTCAGTGCCAGATTATCATCACCCGGCTTAACCTCGATTTCCAGTTCGTAAACGTGACCGGGCGATAAGCCTGCCAGGGAGTAGCCAACACCCGCCCACTTGCTGGCAGCTGTCATTGTCGACACTTGTGTCGATGTTTCACCACTGGGTGCGATATCAACGTCTGGGGTGATCATCGCGCCCAGAAAACTATACCAGCCGTCCGCTTCGTTAATGATTTGGGGGATCTTGTTCGCTGTGTCGAGGTTGTTGATTATATTGACACCGAAATCATAGTTATGAACGAGCGCGGCTGATGCCAGATCGAGTGTGTTTAATACGGGAGGTTTTATACAGCTTCCCAGCGTATTGAGTTGCAGGACTGAAGGCATAGGAACTTTTTTCTCACCAATGTAAATCGATGAAGCGGGGTGATCCAGCTCCAGGCAAACATCGGTGTCCTGATTCATTTCGAAGCTGAATTCATCGACACCAGAATTAGCGACAGCCAAAACAAATTCCATAATCAGTGGGTTCGAGAGATCAATCAGATCATTGGACTCTATATCAGTTTCAATGATGTTAGCGAATAGCTCACCAGGTCCTTTGAAGAAATATTGATCTGAGGAGAGTGACCCGAGGAAGGTGGTCGCAGAGGCGCTCGTATCGGCAATAACGCGAAGTGTCCAGTGCCCTGGGTTTTGACAATCTTGCCAGATAAAGAGACCCGTATCGGTTCCTGGATTGAGAGCGGGTTCGCCACAGGCAGACAGCTCATCATCATCAATCGTGGCCATTGCACTGAATGTTTCGAACTGCGCATTGATCGGGTTAGCCAGGATAATAGAAAACTGTTCAGTGCCTTCGCTTAATAAGTCCTGCAATAAACCAACCGGGATCGTCTGGCTAATTTCACCGGGCAGGAAGGTCAGCGTACCGGCAGCAGGTACAAAGTCGAGGTTGTCTTCTGCGCTGCCGGGTGCTGTCGTGTATTCAACGGATATCGTGTCGAGGCTGGCAGCCGATAAGCTGACCGTAAAGCTGGCCTCTACATCGGCTTCGCTCACCATCACATCAGCAATGGATAAGGTCGGCTCAGGCCCGGCACAGGGGCCGAGGGTGTTGAGATCAAGCGGTGTGGTTAACGGTGTTTTGTTCGGGCCAATGAGTACCGTGTTACTGACCTTGGCGTTAGGGATAATCTCCAGGCAGGCGTAACCGGCGTAGCTAAAGGAAAATCCATCCCACCAGGGATTCGCCGCTTTAAGTTGAAGCGACAGGGCCAAAGGATCACTGGTATCAAACGTATCCGTGTTCTCGATGCTTAACGGCGCAATACTATCAAAGCCCTGGTCGGTAGTAATGCTGGCTTCAAGGATTAGCGATTTGTTTTGTGCATTGGAACTGACGCGCGCCTGCCAGACACCCGTTGT
>JAZGER010000213.1:0-4903 GCA_036478835.1 Gammaproteobacteria bacterium
AATTTACGCCGTTTTTCAGTGCCTGAACATGCCCAGGAATTTCCATTTTGCAGCCAGTTAGCAAAATCGATCGCCAAACCTGAATTGCTTTATTTAGCCGGGCTGTTCCATGACATTGCCAAAGGACGGGGGGGAGACCATTCAACAATCGGTGCGGAAGAAGCCCGCAAGTTTATGGCTAACCACAACATGGATCTTTATGCGCAGGACATGGTCTCCTGGCTAGTGGATTTTCACCTGATGATGTCACAAACAGCGCAACGGGAAGACATCAGCGACCCCGAAGTCATTAACCGTTTTGCCTCGTCTGTCGGAAACCGTCAAAAATTGGATTATCTCTATCTACTAACGGTTGCCGATATTTGCGGCACTAGCCCAACACTATGGAATTCCTGGAAAGACTCTTTACTCAAGCAGCTCTACTCCGCCACTCGACAGCGATTGCGCTTTGGTTCATTTGATCTCCCCTCTCAGAAAGAAATAATTAGCAAGAACAAGCAAGAGGCACTCTCCAGTTTACTGAAAGACAACATATCTAAACCTGCCATCCTGTCACTCTGGCTGACATTGCCAGATGAGTACTTTCTAAGACATAACACAGAAGAGATTATCTGGCACAGTAAAATCATTATTCAAGCGGGCGATATGGATACACCTCAAGTTGACATTCGTAGCTACCCGGATGCTGGAAGCAGCAGCCTTTTTTTGTATACACCTCATATTAACGGCCTGTTTCATCGCACCATGTCAGTCCTTGAGAAACTCCAACTGACAATAACCGATGCTCGCATCATCACGTCTGCTGATGATTTTGCGATTAACACCTACCATCTGCTGAACAGTGGAAACACCCCCTTACATAAAGAACAAATAGACAAAACACTCCATGCACTCAATATTGCAATGAACGCTAGCACCTGGGAACCGGATGAGATCACCGTATCGCCCCCCAGAAGATTAAAGCATTTTGATATTAAAACTCGCATCTCATTCGAACTGGATGAGGTTAATCAAAATACAATTATGGAGCTGGTGACGGCCGACAGACCCGGCTTACTTTCCAGCACCGCACAAACGCTCAATCGATGTGGCATCTTATTAAAAAATGCAAAAATCGCAACCTACGGCTCTCAGGCAGAAGACTATCTGTACTTAACTAATAGCAACAATATGCCTCTGAATAGTCAGCAGCAGGATTGCATTAAAAAGGATTTAATTACCTTATTTGATGAGACGAATTAAGAGCTAGATAGCTGAATCTCTTAATTTCTCAAGAACACGCTGATTCTAATTTTAACCATTCACTCTTCTTTGTACGTTTATTTTTACGTTGTTTCATTTCGTTATTACTGTATTTTCCGACAGGGGCTAAGCCTTCAATTTTAATTTGAATTTTCGTCGGGCTATGCGTGGGTATAATCGTTGAACGGCTTAAGTCCATTTTTCTCGGTTGCCGATTTCTTTTGAAGCTCAAACCCTGTTGATCTGCCGAGCCAACCACAGGATACCTTCTCAGGATTATCGCTCTATCAACTCAACACCGTTCCCATCTGGATCACGAAAAAATGCAGCACTTCGCCCTGAGCGACTCTGTGTAAAAGGAATATTCGCCTCTTTTAGCCGACGCAAAATTTCGCCCAGACCACTGACAAATAACGCCGTATGCCGATCACGGCCGGCATGATCTGGTCGGTCAGTGACAGGGTCTGGGTTCGGTAATTCCAGCAAATGAATTTGTTGCGAACCCGCATTTAACCAGGCACCTGAAAAACGCATCTCTGGACGACTTGTTTCAATTGACAGACCCAGAATGTTGACATAAAAATTGACGGCTGCTTCAGTGTTGCTTACCAGCACACTGGCATGATGGATTCCGAGTATTTCACTCATGATTCTGTTAGTTGTTCGCGCGCTGCAAGATAAGCGGAAAGCAATATCAACGCCCCACCCATCCACTCGCGCATCTGAACAACCTCATCGGTTAAAAGCAAGGAAGAAACAGCACCCACCACCAACTCAAAAAGCAAAATCACCGCCGACCGATGTACTGGCATATGGGTGACTCCATAAATGACAGTGAGCGTCATGATGATAAAACCAAACCAGCCAAGCGAGACTGCTCCATAGATTGTGGCAGGTTCCACTACAGGTTGAGGTGCCCCACTCAACAGGATCCAGATGGCGGCGATAATCACGACACCTAGCCAGCTTGCAACCGCCTTGAAAACCAGGGCAACGTGGCCCACCCGCCGCATCATGACGTTACTGAGTGAAAAGGCGAAGCCGGATGAGACAGCCAGCCAGTCCGCTGTATCCCTGGGCCAGGGCAGACCAATATCAGCATCCCATAGCATAATCAGTGCGCCGATAATACCAATGATGAAAATAACCCAACTGTGAAAGGTCGGCTTTTCATCCAGAATAAACCAGCCAAACAATAGCGCCCACAGCGGTGATAGATAAAAGAGCAGTAAGACCCTCACGACCGAACCATCGAGAACTGCCAGCACAAATGCTACATTGCACCAGCCAACCGCAAGAATCATGACAGAGAAGGCGAGAGGATGGCCGGGCCATTTTCGCCGTTGCAGCAGTAGCCAAACGATCCCAAGTACCAATGCCGCGCCATAACTGATCAGCGAGGTCCATAACCCGCCTAAGCCACGTTCTTCCAGAAGCCTAAGCGGATACCAGACAATACCCCACATGCTGGCGGTTAAAAGCAGGCTGAGTACTGGCCACAGGGGATTAGTAAGTTTGGACGTCATGCGGGAGAGTCCGTATAATTTTGCTGATATCGATGTGCCACTGCACACTCCATTTTTTAATTAACAAGTGATCTCATCTGTGAATCCTGATCTTAACCGATTACACCCTTACCCGTTTCAGAAAATGGCAAAGCTGCATCGCAATATTACGCCGCCTGAACATTTGTCTCGAATTTCGCTCTCGATTGGGGAGCCCAAACACCCAACCCCGGCTTTCATTCAGGAAGCCATAACAAATCATCTCGATGGTCTGTCTACGTATCCAACGACAAGAGGTGAAGATTTTCTTCGTGAAAGTATTACCACCTGGCTGACACGGCGCTTTGCTCCTGGGACTGGAGCACTGGATGCGGACAAGCATGTCTTACCTGTGAACGGAACACGCGAAGCCCTGTTTGCATTTGCGCAGTGTATTATTGACAGGAGCAAAGACCCGCTCATTCTGATGCCAAACCCGTTTTATCAAATATACGAAGGTGCCGCCCTGTTAGCTGGCGCATCCCCCTGGTTTCTCAATACCGACAAAGCCAATAGCTATTGTCCGGATTTTGAAGCGGTGCCAGAAGAAATCTGGAAGCGCTGCCAGTTGTTATATCTTTGTTCGCCGGGTAACCCAACCGGGGCCGTTCTCAGTTCAGAGCAACTCCAGACGCTCATCGAAAAGGCCGATCAATATGATTTTGTTATCGCCTCAGATGAATGTTATTCGGAAATTTACTTTGACGAATCAGCACCGCCAACGGGTCTGCTGTCTGCCTGCATCACACTCGGCAGGGAAAACTTTGACCGCTGCATGGTATTCCACAGCCTGTCAAAACGCTCCAATGCACCCGGCCTGCGGTCAGGTTTTGTTGCCGGAGATGCCAAACTGATAGATACCTTTTTCGCCTACCGGACGTATCATGGTTGTGCGATGCCGCCAGCAACACAACATGCCAGTGCCGCCGCCTGGGCCGATGAAACTCACGTCATACAAAACCGACAGCTGTATAAAGATAAATTTGATGCAGTGCTGGAAATATTGTCACCTGTCATGGATGTCACCTTGCCGAAGGCCAGCTTCTACCTCTGGCAAAAAACACCGATTGATGATCAGCTCTTCTCGCAAAAATTACTGGAACAGAAAAACGTCATTGTCCTGCCGGGAAGCTACCTGTCCAGGGATACTGACCAGGGCAACCCGGGTAAAAATCATATTCGTATGGCGCTGGTCCCCCCTTTCAAGGAGTGCGTGGAAGCCGCCCAACGTATACGTGAGCTTGTGACATCACTCAATTAAAACACTGATATACTGCGATCAATTAATCTGGAGTAACCTCAATGACCGATATAAAAACCATCATCGAAGAAGCGTTCGAAAGACGTGCTGACATCACGCCACGAACTGTCGAAACACATGTGAAAGATGCCACCATGGAAGCGATACACCTTCTGGACGCTGGCACGGCCCGTGTTGCTGAAAAAATTGATGGGAACTGGGTAGTGAACGACTGGTTAAAAAAAGCTGTTTTGCTGTCTTTTCGAATTAAAGACAATGAATTCATGAAAGGCGGCTTCACTAATTATTATGATAAGGTCCCGTCAAAATTTGCAGACAGCAATGAAAGAGAGTTTCGTGCCGGCGGCGTTCGTATCGTGCCACCGGCGGCAGCTCGTCAGGGTAGCTATATTGCACCCGGTGTTGTCCTCATGCCGTCCTACGTTAATATTGGCGCCTATGTCGATAGTGGTACGATGGTGGACACCTGGGCGACCGTTGGCTCCTGTGCACAAATTGGTAAAAATGTTCATCTGTCTGGTGGTGTCGGTATTGGCGGCGTACTTGAGCCTGTTCAGGCTTCACCTACCATTATCGAAGACAACTGCTTCATCGGCGCGCGCTCCGAAGTAGTTGAAGGTGTGATTGTCGAAGAAGGTGCTGTCATTTCGATGGGCGTTTATATTGGCCAGAGCACCAAAATTTATGACCGGGAAAAAGATGAAGTGTCTTACGGGCGAATCCCGGCGGGCTCTGTTGTTGTATCCGGAAACCTGCCCTCCAAAGATGGGAAGTACAGTCTTTATTGCGCCGTGATTGTCAAAAAAGTTGATGCTAAAACTCGTAGTAAAGTCGGCATTAATGAATTATTGAGAAA
>JAZGER010000214.1:0-9213 GCA_036478835.1 Gammaproteobacteria bacterium
GTTTTCGAGATGCGCGCACCAATGCTAACGTCGGGGAATCTGGATAAAACCATTTGCGGTGACATCGCTTGCGAGTCGTCTAATGTGACGGTTACAGGTAAATCTTTTACCTGTTTTTTAACAATGGCCAGAGGCATCCGGGGGCCCTTTACAGCACGTGCAAAAATAAACAGAGTGTCTTCCGGCGATGCTTTTTCCTGGAGTGCTGGGTCAAGAGAAACACTAACCTGAATACTTGCAGCAGTAGCCGATTGAGGTTTTTTTTGCGTGACGGGCATTTCAGTCGTTTTGGCTCCTGAGCTATTTTGCGCTATTAAAATTTGTTGTTTGAGAGCGGCAGCATTTTTACTTTCTACTGGCAACAATGCGTATGCCTGTTTCCAGTGTTTTAACGAGGCATCATATTGACTTCGCTGAGAGTGCCAGTGGCCCATCAGCCATAAGGCCTTGATATTGTCGGGTTCTAGTTTTAATGCCGTTTGCAATAGATCTCCAACTTTGTCAGTAAAATCGCCACCGTTAGACATTGCCAGGGTATCGGCGTAATCAGTGAGTAGTTGCGGGTGGTTACCGCCAGTTCGGTCGATGACCTCTTTATATGCCGTAGCCGCTTTAGCATATTGATCGGTAGAGGCGTAACTACTTGCAAGCATGATCCAGCCTTCGATGTCGTCTGGGTTTTCCTGTAGTCGAGTGGCCAGTTGACTGATCATGGCATCCAGTGAATGGCCTGTGTCATTCGTTGTAGAAGCGGCAACGGCCTGGGGATGTGTTGAAAGTGCTGATTGTGAGCCGAGTTGATGATAGATAAACAATGCGGCTGCAGGGACAGCTAGAGCCAGGAGGCTGCTTGCCCAACGGCCACTTCTCTCTGAAATATCGACGGGTTCTGTTTTGCTTAAATCATCGAGTAACGCACGTTCCAGATCATGACGAGCCGCTGTATAGGCGGTTTTATCGAGCTTGCCAGCGTCAAGGTCTGCTTCTAGTTCGCCAAGCTGCTCTTTGATAACCTGCGTGGCTATCTGGTCGTGATCGATTGCTTTAAGTGATTTGGAACGTAACACAGGCGGTACGATGAAGAGGAGAGCCACTGCGATCATCGCAGCGACAAGTAGCCAGAATATGCTCATAAAATTACTGTTCGTCCTTTTTGGGTTTCCCCAGTATTTGTTGTAGGCGAGATTTATCCTGGTCAGAAAATTCAGGTTCGGTTTGTTTTCCGCGTTTTCCCAGCGTGCGCAACAGTATAATCAAGCCTAGTCCCAGAAGTACAAATGGACCAAACCACAGTAACCAGGTTGAGGAATTAACCGGCGGATTATAAAGCACAAAGTCGCCATAACGTTCGACAAGAAAACTGACGATTTCGGGGTCACTCTGGCCCTTTTCCATGAGGTCGTAGACCTCTTTGCGTAAATCTTGCGCAAGTTCGGCATCTGAGTCGGCAAGCGACTGGTTTTGGCACACCAGGCAACGCACCTCTGAGATTAAATCTTTAAAACGGTCTTCTGCTACATTTTTCGTGAAATCAAATTCTTCAAGTCCCGCGTGTGCTGCAAGACTTGTTAGCAGGCAAGCGAGCCAGAAAAAATGTTTTAAGCCATTCATCCATCGGTACCCTGTAATTGTTTAATTAATGGCAGGATATCATTTTTGACAACCTCGGAAGTCAGCGGGCCAATATGCTTGTGGCGGATAATGCCTTTTTTATCAACAATAAAGGTTTCTGGTGTTCCGTAGACGCCCCAGTTAATCCCGACTCGCCCCTCTTCATCGAAAGCATTTGCGCGATAAGGGTTGCCAAATTGGGTTAGCCAGCGCCGGGCATCTGGGAGATTGTCCTTATAGTCGAGGCCATAAATCGGAATACCGGTTTGAGCAAGCTGCATCAGCACTGGGTGCTCGTGGCGGCAGGCAACGCACCAGGTGGCCCAGACATTAAAGAGTGATACCTCATTTTTCAGATCATTCTGCGAGAGTTGTATCTCCGGGTTCTCCAGTGTAGGCAGGGAAAATGCGGGGGCCGGTTTACCTATTAAAGGGGAGGGTACTCGCTTTGGGTCTATACTCAGGCCTCTATAGAGCAAGGTTGCTAACGCAAGAAAGGCAAAGAGTGGTAAAAGGAAGCGTATAAAGCGAGGCATCAGGCGTTACCCGCTAGTACGGTGGATGACTGGTTACTCTGGGCGCCAGGTTTAAATTTTCTGGCAACTTTCATACGATAGCGTGGGTCACTGGCTGCCAGAAACCCTCCCGCAGCAATGAGTAAACCACCGAGCCAGATCCAGCGTACAAAGGGTTTGTAATACAGGCGAAGACTCCAGTCACCTTTACCCAGTGGTTCACCGAGTGAAACGTAGATGTCGCGCAAAAACCCGGCATTGATTCCGGCTTCGGTCATAGGTTTTTTCTGTACCTGATAGGTGCGTTTTTCAGGGTGAAGTATGGCAATTTCCTTGTTGTTTTTCAGAACGCGCATGGTGCCAAACTGGCTTTGGTAATTGGCACCTTTTTTGGGTTCAACACCTTCAAAGCGGAATACAAAATCATTCAGGCTTACTTCCTGTCCAGGGCTCATACGAATATCTTTTTCAACATCGAATTGTGTCACGAAGGTAATACCGATGATAAATACTGCAATGCCTATATGGGCAAGCCACATGCCGTAATAGGAGCGGCCGCCACGGTTCGCAATGTCATGAGCTATAGCCGAGAGGTTTTTGTTGCGTAAGCGCTGTCGTGCACTGGTGAGCAAAGTGGTCAGCAGCCACACTGAAAGTGCGACCGCAATGCCGGCAGAAAGTGAGCCACTGATCGCAGGCAGCGCTACGATGATGCCAGAAACAATGCTAATGATGAATGGTAGACGCAAGTTTTTTAGTAGCGTATCAGGGTTTTGTTGTTTCCAGCGCGTGAGGGGACCCGCTGCCATGATCAGTACCATGAGGGGCATCAGCATAACGAACATTTTATTAAAGTAGGGGAAGCCAACAGATATTTTCCCCCAGCCCATTGCCTCATAAAGTAAGGGGGCAAGCGTGCCTAGCAGGACAAAAGCCAGCGTGACAATTAACAGCAAGTTATTACCAAGCAACAGGCTTTCTCGTGACAACATGGAGAAGCCGCCTCCTTTCGGTATATCCGGTGCTCGCCACGCATACAATACTAATGAACCACCGATAACAACAGAAAGAAATACGAGAATAAATAATCCACGCTCAGGGTCAGAGGCAAACGCATGGACAGAGGTTAGGACACCAGAGCGCACGAGGAAGGTGCCGAGCAAACTGAGCGAAAAGGCCATTAATGCAAGCAAGACAGTCCAGCGCCTGAAGGCGCCGCGTTTCTCGGTGACGGCTAAGGAATGAATCAGTGCTGTTCCGGCAAGCCAGGGCATAAAGGAAGCGTTTTCAACCGGATCCCAGAACCACCAGCCACCCCAGCCAAGTTCGTAATATGCCCACCAACTTCCCAGCGTGATACCAATGGTCAGGAATACCCAGGCAATCAGTGTCCAGGGGCGAGACCAGCGTGCCCAGGCGGTATCTAGTTTGCCACCGATTAGCGCGGCGATGGCAAAGCTAAATGCGACGGACAGTCCTACATAGCCCATGTATAACATGGGCGGGTGTATAGCAAGGCCAAAATCCTGGAGTAATGGGTTGAGTTCGCCGCCTTCGAGTGCCGCCGGGATAAGGCGTTCAAAAGGATTGGAAGTAAACAGCATGAAAGATAGAAACCCAATACTGATCATTCCCATAATTGCGAGCACACGAGCCAGCATTTCCGCTGGCAAGCTACGACTGAACAGGGAGACGGCCAGTGTCCAGGTGCCGAGAATCAGCGCCCATAATAAGAGTGACCCCTCGTGTGCGCCCCAGACGGCTGATATTTTATAAACAAGCGGTAGCTGCGTATTGCCGTGCTGGGCAACGTATAGAACGGAGAAATCATTGGCGATAAACGACTGCACCAGCGCGGCGAAGGCAATTGCCAGAAAGAAAAATTGCCCCATAGCGGCAGGTTTTGCGAGATTTACCCAGCCAGGCGTATTATTCAGGCTGCCGATTAATGGAAAAATAGCCTGTACGATCGCCAGGCACAGGGCAAGAATCAATGCAAAATGGCCAAGTTCTGGAATCATTTCGTGCTTCCTTCTGGCATTGAGGTGGTCAGGCCTTCTTTGTGCGCAGCGTCCAGTGCATCCGCAACTTCCGGCGGCATGTAGTTTTCATCGTGTTTGGCGAGGACTTCATCGGCAACAAAAATGCCGTTATCACCCAGGCTGCCATGGGCGACGATTCCCTGACCTTCACGGAATAAGTCAGGCAAGATACCGGTGTAGTGAATTTTTACGGATTTCACTTTGTCAGTTACCTCGAACTCAGTTGTTAAGCCATTTTCCAGCCGTCTCACGCTGCCTTCCGTCACCAGACCACCCAGTCGGAAAGGATGCCCCTGAGGCGCTTCTCCAGCCATGACTTCGCTCGGCGCATAAAAAAACATTAAGTTCTGATTAAATGCTTTTAGTGCAAAGCTGACGGCAATCGCTACGCCGATCACCATAAAACCAATCAATGCGAGTCGTTTTTTCCGTGCTGGTGTCATTGTTGTAGCCTCGTGGCACGTTGTGCTTTGGTGGTGATATCTTTAAGAACTTTCCGTTTAAGGAAAATAGGAGAAAGGATATTTGCCAATAGAACGATCAGTGTGAGCGCATAAGATGTCCAGACGTAAAAACCATATCCGCCCATATGAATAAATTCAGAAAAAGTCATGAGATGCCTGCCAGTTTTTTTACCCACTGAGTGTTTCGTTCGCGGTTTAGCACTTCGCAACGTGCCCGCATGAGCAGGACGAAGGCATAAAAAAGTTTGAATGCGCCGGCCATTAACAGCAGGGGAATTAACATGCTGATGTCAATGGAGGGGGCATCAAATTTTGTTACCGTCGGCCCCTGGTGCAGAGTATTCCACCATTCTACAGAGTAATGAATGATCGGGATATTAACAACACCGACAATAGCCAGAATTGATGTGGCACGCGCTGCGGTGCGTTTATCTTCGATGGCATTGTATAAAGCGATAATGCCTAGATACAGGAATAGAAGAATCAACTCCGAGGTCAATCGAGCATCCCAGACCCACCAGGTACCCCACATCGGCTTGCCCCAGATTGAGCCTGTGATTAACGCCAGAAAGGTAAATGATGCGCCAATGGGCGCGCTGCTGATCGCAATCACTTCAGCGAGTTTTATTCGCCAGATAAGGCCGATCGCTCCAGCGACTGCCATGACCATATAGATGAAGAGTGACATCCAGGCGGCAGGGACATGAACAAACATGATTCGATAACTGTCCCCTTGCTGATAATCGGCTGGCGCTACCAGTAATCCATAATAAAGGCCGGCCAGTGTCAAAAGTAGACAGGCGCTTCCAATCCAGGGAATCAGTGTTCCGGCGATGCTGTAAAAATATTTTGGCGAAGCCATTTGGTGAAAGAATTTAATCATAGTTAATTCAAGCTAACTCGTAATGATGAGGCAATTGCCGCAGGTGAAAGGCTTATTGCGAGGATCAGTAATGCCGTCAATAAAGACAGATGTCCAGATATTGTGAGACCTGCCCCGCTGGCGTTGACCGCACCAGCGGAAAAAATCAGAACCGGTATATAAAGTGGGAGCACCAGTAGCGACAGGATCATTCCGCCGCTCCTTAAGCCGACCGTCAACGCGACACCAATGGCGCCAACCAGGCTAAGAATGGGCGTACCCAACACCAGCGTTAAGAGTAAAGTTTTGATTTCAACTCCTGATAGCCCAAGAAACAGACCGAGTAACGGCGCCACGATCAATAAAGGCAGGCCACTCGTTAGCCAGTGGGCCATGACTTTGGCCAGCATTAGCAGAGACAAGGGGTGTGGACTCATCATTATCTGTTCCAGTGTGCCATCTTCAAAATCTGAACGAAAGACACTATCCAGTGATAATAATGCAGCGAGTAAAGCAGCCACCCAGATAATGCCAGGACCAACTTCCTTTAGGATAGCAGGATCCGGGCCAATGCCTAGTGGAAATAATGCAGTGATTAGCACGAAGAACAGTAGGGGATTAGCGATTTCCGCACGATGACGAAAAGCGAGCGTTAAATCCCGTTTTAGCAGTGCTGAAAATGCTCTAGGTATAGATGCTGTATTCATTGTGACAGGTTAATACGCACAATACTTTCCTCTTCAAGTGACACGCTATGGTGTGAGGACATCACAAGCATACCTTCTTCTGACAGGTGATTTTTGATCAGTTTTTCTACGACACTGATTCCATCGACATCCAGGGAAGTGAAAGGTTCGTCAAGAATCCAGAGTTTTGATTTTGTTACCAGCAGGCGGGCCAGGGCAAGTCGGCGTTGTTGCCCGGCAGAGAGTTTTCGAGCAAGAACATCTTCAAAACCTGTCATAAATACAGCGTCTAATGCGGCTTCATTGTTAATTTTCGGATCCGGGTTTCCCAGGTTTTTTGCAAAAGAGAGGTTTTCATTGGCTGTTAGATCTAACTTTACGCCATCTTTGTGCCCCACATAGGCAATGTTTTCCCGATAATCGGTAGAAAGCTTGAATATATCGTTGTTGTTCCAGGTAATATCACCTTCATCAGGCATTCGTATACCACTGAGCATGCGCAATAATGATGTTTTTCCGCTCCCATTTCTTCCCTCTATGAGTAAAACCTGAGAAGGCTTCAGGGCAAAAGACAAGTGAGAGAAAAGCTCTCTGTCATCACGGATGCAGGTAAGTTTTCGGCCTTCAAGCAGAATGGCTGGATCGGGATCTGTCATCAATTAATGGGCAATTTTAACGTTGTGTTGTCGAAGTTTATCTGAATAGTTGTTGTTGGTCGATTTATCTAAGCATAATAATCGACGATTTCGATGTATTCCTAATGGAGTTCACATATTGGCAATTATTTGGGCAATTTTTCAATTGGCAGCTAATTTGAGCCGTTTCCCAGGCTTTATGTGATCTTTGGCCTGCAGTTGATTCCAGCGGCGGAGCATTTTTACGCTAACATTGTGTTTACGAGCGATATCCCACAGTGTATCGCCGCGTTTTACGACGTAGCTTTTAACCGTTTGTTTTCTCTTTAAACGATCACTTCTGATATCGGCGGGGATGCGCAACGTCTGGTTGATTTTTATGGTGTTATTTACCAGGTTATTTGTGTATTTGATCACTTTGATGGATGTTCCGTATTGCCGGGCAATCTGTCCAAGGGTATCGCCGGATTTGACCTGATGTTTTTTCCACCGGGAGTTTTTCCGATCGTTTGCTGTTTCCAGAGCAACAATGAACTGCCCACTTTTTTCAATGGGTAGCAGTAATCTTTTGGGGCCTTCTGGCGGAATAAGGCCGGTCAGGAAGCCAGGATTTAAATTCTCCATTTCCTGTAAAGGCATATCTGCCAGCTCAGCCGCTGTCGCAAGATCGATAGCGCTTTCGACGTCTATGACCTCAAAATAGGGTGCATCGGCAATCTCAGGCAGCTCGATATTATAGAGATCTGGGTTTGTTATCAGGCTGGCGACTGCCAGCAGGTTGGGGACATATGCACGCGTTTCTCTGGGAAGGTTCAGGTTCCAGAAATCCACAGGCTTACCGGCTTTTCGATTGCGTTTTATCGCTCTGGATACAGTGCCTTCACCTGAGTTATAAGCGGCAATAGCAAGTAGCCAGTCATTATTGAAGCGTCGATGCAGGATTTCCAGGTAGTCAAGGGCGGCTTCGGTCGATTGTAAAACATCCCTGCGTGCATCGTACCATTCATTAGATGCTAGCTTGAAACGCCGGGCCGTTGTCGGGATGAATTGCCATAAGCCAACGGCACTCCAGTTAGAGCTGACATGTGGGCTGAATGCACTTTCCACGAGAGGTAAGAGCAAGAGCTCTCCTGGCATGCCACGACGTAATATTTCGAGGCGTATATGCCACAGATAAGGCCGGGCTCGCGTGAGGACGCGACCCAGGTAGTCAGGGTGGTTAAAATACCAGTTGCGGTGTTGTTGTATACGGCTATTTTCAGGTTCTTCGATGTAGAATTCATTTCTAACGGCATCCCAGAAATCTTGATTGGTTTCTGGGATGGTCTTTTCAGCGTATAGATTACCTGCTGAAAACAGGCTCAGGAATAGTGCTAATACCGAAAGGAGTCTTTGAAAGTTCTTTTTCATCAAATAAAAGTGGGATATGCAAAAGTTACTACAGTATATCCAGATGCTGACAGGGCAGGCAGCTAAGGTCAAGCCTCCCCTGAGCTGTGTCAATCAGTTACTATTGCTTCATGGCAGCAAAGAACAGGAATTCCACGTCCCAGCAACGGCTGAGTGCTTTACGGCTATGGAGCAGGCAAGCACTAGGCCAGCAAATGCTTGAAGCAGAAGAACAACTATTAACGCCTGTTTTGGCCGAAATATTTGGCTATTATTTAGTGCTATTAGACCCTCTGCAGCGGCAAAAATCTCTGGATTCAAGTCGAGTTATGCACCATTTTTCCCAATCGTTATCCCGAGAAAACTATGATGGGCCGTTGAGTCTGCAATCTAAGAACGAGCAATTAGCCTGGCAATCTGACAGTATCGATGCGTTTGTTTTACCGCATACGCTTGAAGTAGCGACTGACCCGCACCAATTGTTGAGGGAGATAGATCGCTGTCTGGTTCCAGAGGGTAAGCTGGTGATTCTAGGGTTCAACCCAAAGAGTTTGTGGGGGATTCGCCAATTATTTTTCTCACGGCGACAGTCTGTGCCCTGGAGTTTACCGTTTATCAGTTTATCGCGCGCCCGTGACTGGTTATCATTGCTTGGTTATTCATTCATTCATGAAAAGCATTACTTTCCTGCATTACCCTGGGAGGCGATGACGTCGCCTGCTAGCAGGCGTGTGCTGAATAAAATTCATTTCCGTGACTGGCCATTTATGGCAGGTTGCTACTTGCTGGTTGCTCAGAAACGGGTATCTACATTCACCCCGGTTAAACCGCGCTGGAGACCTCGCAGGTCTCTTGTCTCCACGGGGCTTGTGGAGCCTTCACAAAGGATATAATCAGGTATGGAAGACGTGGAAATTTATACAGATGGCGCGTGCCGAGGTAACCCTGGACCCGGTGGTTGGGGGGCTATTTTGCGATATTCAGAGCAGGAGAAAGAAATATTTGGTGG